>JAXDJP010000304.1:0-3796 GCA_034665645.1 Actinomycetota bacterium
GCGATCGAACGAGATGAGCCTTTAGACGCGGAACAACGCATCGTCCGGCCCGATGGGATCGAGAAAGTCATCTACGCGCGGGGAAAGGTCCTACGCGAGAACGGCGTCGCGGTGAAGCTCATCGGAACGGCCCAGGACATCACCGAACGTAAGAAGCAAGAGACCTTCCGCGAGCAGTTCATCGCGAACGCCGCTCACGAGTTGCGGACGCCGATGACCACGCTCGTTGGATTCGTCGAGATGCTTTCTCGGAAGCGGTCCACGATGCCGGAAACGCAATTGCAGGTCGTCATCGACGCGATGGCGAGGTCCGGCGACCGTTTGGCTGTGCTGATCAATAACCTGCTCGATCTTTCCAAACTTCAGCAAGGAGAGCTCGAGTTCGATCTCGCCCCCGTCGCGGTCGGCGAGGTTCTGGAAACGGTCAAGGATTCGACCCCGCCTCCGGAAGGAAAGTCGGTCGAGGTGTCGGTTCAAGGCGAGCCGGTAGCCCTCGCCGACCGGCACCGGCTGGATCAGGTGGTCTCCAATCTCCTCACCAATGCATATCGCTACGGGGGTCCGACGATCCGTATGGAGGCCTGCGAGACGAATGGTTCCGTCGTCGTGACCGTCGCAGATGATGGAGAAGGCATCGAGGCCGGTCTCCTGACGAACCTCTTCGATCCCTTCACTCGCGGCGCAGCATCTTCAGAAGTAGGGGGGAGCGGACTTGGCCTCGCCATCGTGAAGATGCTTGTTGACGCGTCCGGAGGTGAGATCTGGCATGAGCCCGAGAGCCCGCACGGAACGCGCTTCAACGTTCGACTGAAGCGTCCATCGTGACGAGCCAGGAGTCTCAGCCTCACCGCCGCAAAGTTCTGGTTGTCGACGACGAGCCGGACATCCGCATGCTGACCCGCATGATGCTCGAGGGCGCCGGTCACGAGGTCATCGAGGCCGAGAGCGGAGAGCGCTGCCTAGAGATCGTTCAGAGCGACACCCCGGACCTGATCTTGCTCGACATCCGACTCCCGGGGATCGACGGTTGGGGAGTCCTCGAGAAGATCACGACGCGCACCGTTAAGAAGATCCCGGTAGTGATGATGTCGGCTCACTCGAGCGAGGGCACGCTTGCTCGCGCCGCCAAGGCGGGCAGCGTCGGCTATCTGATCAAACCGTTCAAGGAGGCGGAACTCCTCCGTTACGTAGACAAGAGCTCGAGCAATTGAGCGTCGCGTTGTGCGTCTCGCGGTCGATGTCCAGCTGCGCGTCCGACACCTCACGGAAGTCGTAGAGGTCGGATCGGTCTTTGTAGACGTACGAACGGTCCGGCAACAGGGGAAGTTTCGCCCCGAAGTACAGGTCGAAGACCAAGCGGAACGTGTTGACGGGCGAGATCGTCTGGTAGAGCTTTTCGTGCGAGACCCCCGGAAGGTAGTACGCGTTCAACACGAGCAGTTTCTCTCGAAGCTCTGAAGGGGTCGCTTCGAACCAGTCGAAATTCGTCTCGTCTTTCTGCAGGCGCGGGGGGTGGGGGCCCTCGTCGGACTGGATGATCACGATCGGATCTTGATCGTCGGGACCGGCAAGGAGGTCATCGACCATCCCTTCTATCCGCTTGTTCGTGTAGATGAGCTGGTTGATGTAATTCTCTTTGTCGCTCTTCAACTTTTCCTGGTCGGGCATGATCAGGTTGCCGTCCTGGTCAAAAACGGTCGGTGGGTGGGGGAGCAACATGTGCATGAACGTGAAAGTCGGCCTGGGGTCGTCCTTCACCGTCGCCAACTTCTCGAACTGGTACTGGACGCGGCGCGCCTCAGTCGGTCTGAAGCCCAGCGACTCACCGATACCGAACTCCTCGCTGAGTGGTCCCCAGAGAGTTGTCTTCAGCAGGATCTGCGAGAACTCGCTGAGAGCCCCGTAGACGTAGTTGACGTCGGCGGTCGGGTCTTCTTGTGTCGGGTTCCACCACGACCCGAGGTGGTAGAAACGATAACCGATCGACTAGAGGTACCTCGAAACCTGGAACCCGCGCAACAGTTGATAGATCGGCCGGAACTCGTCGGAGTCCGGAGGGTAGATCTTCGCCAGGTAATTGAGGTAGCTCATATTGAGCGACGACGCGACCGAGTGCGCCGTCTTCTCGTGATTCGCCGCGGCGTCGTGGGCGACGTAGAAGCCTTTGGCCTCGAGATAGTCGAGGACCTCGCTGTTGTCGTAGTGGAAGAAGCGGCGCAGGGTCCGGTCGTTCGCGTAGCGGTCGAAGATGAAGTAGTAGATGTCTCGCTTCGATGAGGCCGGGATCTCCGCGGCACTGGGAAGCGTGAGATGTGACGCGGGCGGGGGAGCGGGAGGCTGCTTCTCCAAAGCGTGCGCCACGATCGGAACGACGTTCAGCAAGACGAGAGCCGCCGCGACCACGTTGAGGGCCGCCGTTGCGCCTCCTAGGTCTTTCTTGGTGCGGACCACAGCCAGGGTGCCCGCGACGATCGCGACGACCCATGCGGAGAGCAGGAACCCGTTGCTTCCGACCCACGGGACATCGTGGAGAGCGTCGTGAACGTGTCCGTAGGAGAAGAACAGGAAGACGTAGATCGACGTGAGCAGGGCCGCCTTCTTCAGGTCCCGCAGCGGGAGCCACAAGAGGGCCAGAACCACGGCGGTGACGACGAGTACGAAGAGGAGGGGCCGGTAGACGGCATCGACCTTCACGTCCTCGGTCAGGTTGCTCGCGAATAGGAAGAGAACCGGATAGGCCGCGACGAGGAGCGGGTGGAGGATGAGGCGTCGAAGCATTTCTAGCGAGCGCGCATCAGGTACAGCACTCTTTCTGAACCCTTTATCTCTTCGACGCGTTCGACGTCGAACCGCCCCTTGAACGCCTCTTCGAAACCCTCGCGCGTGTACGTCGGAAAGATGTCCTCCCGGCTGGCCAGCAGGTGTTGCACCTTTTCATCCGTCTTGGGAACGAATTCGATCACGAGGCGCTTTCCGAGAGTGGCGAAGTAGTCGGCGACCTTCCCGAGAGGGACGTTGTTCGCGATCGCGAGGTGATGGATCAAGGCGAGCGCCAGCAACAGATCGGCCGGCCCTCGCTCCGCTAGGGACATCCTCTCTTCGCCGGCCCACCCGAGGCCGGAACTGGGGTTGGTGAGATCGCAGACGAGAGGCAACAGGTTCTCGTCGCCGTTCGCTTTCGCTTGGCGGTAGGCCTCCCCGACCGATTGCGGATCCATCTCGAAGGCGATGGTTCTGATGCCGCGCTCGGACGAGATGCGCGAGAACGCGCCTGTGTTGGCCCCCAGATCCCACACCGTTTGCGGACCGGCCTGTTCGATGAATGCGGCGACGAGCTCTCGCTTGTGGTCGGCGGATGCAGACGAGTAGTGGGACGCTTCGGCGTAGTAATCGATCCAGTGCGAGTCACCTTTGGCGGGCTCCATCTTGGCAATGACCCCTCGAAGGCTCTCGATGAGTCCTTTGAACGCCTGCATCGTGAACGCGCGTTTCTGCGGCGCTTCCTCCTTGCCGACGGGCGTGCTCTTGCTCGAGTGTTTTCTCTGACTGCGAGCGTGCAGGTAGATGTGCAGAAGAAGCGGCATACGGAAGCGGGCTCGGAACGGAAGGAGCTCGGCGGCTTGATCGAGAGGGACGCCGTCGATGTGGATCCGCGACAGTTGTCCCAGTGCGGGATTGCGGTAGGACATAAGCGCCAGGGGCGCGAGGAAGTGTTGGCAGAACTGGCGGTAGGCGATCCACGGAGCGCCCTCTTTAAGCTGTTCGAAGGAAAGCGTGTCGATCAACACGGGGCGGC
>JAXDJP010000305.1:0-3953 GCA_034665645.1 Actinomycetota bacterium
GGGCAGGTTGTAAAGGAGAGCGGTCGCAACTCCCAATAGAACCGTGAAGGTCACCGGTAACGCCAGGGCGATCCAATGCGGACGAAGGTCGAAAACCACCTGCTCGTGGTCGGCTAGCAATTTGCGCGGGAATGGCATGGGGACAAGGTAGCAAGGAATAGGTGGCGCCGGAAGGGACAAGCGAACGAGACGCCGTCCATCCCCGGGCCACTAGGATTCCGTCCCTATGACCATCGATAGAGCTGCGGTCGATCATGTCGCTCGCCTCGCGCGCCTCGATCTCACCGAAGAGGAACGTGAGCGGATGAGGGTCGAGCTGTCGAACATCCTGGAACACGCCGACAAGATCCAAGCCCTCGAACTGGGCGGGGTCGAGCCGACCTCTCATGCGCTCCCGCTGCGCAACGTGATGCGGCCGGATGAGGTTCGCCCTTCGCTGTCGCCGCACGACGCGTTGGCAAACGCCCCCCAGGAAGAAGACGCCCGCTTCCTCGTTCCGAGGATCGTCGAGGACGCCGATGAGTGACCTGATCTGGCGGTCGGCCACCGATCTTGCGAAGGCTCTCCGCTCGAAAGAGATCTCGTCCGTCGAGATCACCGAGGAACTCCTATCGCGCGCCGATGAAGTGAACCCGAAGCTGAACGCATACCTGACACGCACGCCCGAGCGGGCGCTCGAGGATGCCCGTGCGGCAGATAAGCGGCGCTCTTCGGGAAGCGAAAGCGCCGCCTTCGACGGCGTTCCCATCGCTTACAAGGACATCTTCGTCACCAAAGGCGTGCGCACGACCATGGGTTCCAAGATCTTGGAGAACTTCGTCCCTCCATACGATTCGACGGTGGTGGCTCGCTGCGACGCCGCCGGCCTGCCGATGCTCGGGAAACTCAATCTCGACGAGTTCGCGATGGGGTCGTCGACCGAGAACTCGGCTTTCGGGCCGGCGCTCAACCCGTGGGACACGACCCGGGTGCCCGGTGGATCGAGTGGCGGTTCGACCGCGCTCGTCGCTGCTGGAGGAGTGCCATGGGCGTGGGGGACCGACACCGGCGGTTCGGTTCGTCAACCTGCGTCGCTGTGCGGACTGGTGGGGCTGAAGCCCACCTACGGGAGGGTTTCTCGCTACGGGATCATCGCCTTCGCTTCGTCGCTCGATCAAGCCGGTCCGATCACTCGCACGGTCGAGGACGCCGCGGCCCTGTTGGAGTTGGCTGCGGGACACGACCCGATGGACGCCACTTCCTTCCCCGAGGAGTCCCCGAACTTCACCGAAGGGATCGACGGTGGGATCGACGGGATGCGTATCGGGTTCGTCAAGGAGTTCGAAGGCGAGGGCTCTCAGCCCGGGGTCAAACAGCGTGTGGACGAGGCTTACGCCCGCCTCGAGAAACTGGGAGCGACGTTGCAGGAAGTTTCTTTGCCGTCCTTCGAGTACGGGATCTCTGCCTATTACTTGATCGCCCCGGCCGAAGCGTCGTCGAACCTGGCGCGCTACGACGGAGTGCGTTACGGCCTTCGCGCCGAAGATGCCACCGACATCGTGAAGATGATGTCTCGCACCCGCGAGGACGGCTTCGGCCCGGAGGTGAAGAGGCGCATCATGCTCGGCACATACGCGCTGTCGGCCGGTTACTACGACGCGTATTACGGCAAGGCACTCAAGACGCGAACGCTGATCATCCAGGAACTCGAACGCGCGTACTCGGAGGTCGATCTCATCGTGTGCCCCACGTCTCCCACGACCGCGTTCAAGGTGGGGGAGCGCACCGCGGATCCGCTTTCGATGTACCTGTCGGACGTCTACACGGTTCCGGTAAACCTCGCCGGTAACGCTGCGATCAGCGTGCCTTGCGGGCTCTCGCCCGACGATGGACTACCCGTCGGGCTGCAGATCATCGCCAAGTCCCTCGACGAGAAAACGATGTTCCGCGCCGCCCACGCGTTCGAGCAAGACCTGGGGTTCGCAACCGATTCACAGATGAGGCCGAAGATATGACGACGACCCAAGAAGATCTCTACGAGACGACGGTGGGCTTGGAGGTTCACGTCGAACTCAACACGCGCTCGAAGATGTTCTGCGGGTGCGAGGTTTCTTTCGGAGGGGATCCCAACACGCGGACGTGCCCGGTGTGCCTGGGGATGCCCGGCTCCCTTCCCGTACCGAACGAGAAAGCTGTCGAGTACACGATGAAGATCGCAGCGGCTCTCAACTGCGAGATCGCGGAGTACTCGCTCTTCCACCGCAAGAACTACTTCTATCCCGACATGCCGAAGAACTATCAGATCTCGCAATACGACAACCCCTTGGGCGAGCGAGGTTACGTAGAGATCTCCGGAGACTTTGGCACCACGAGGGTCGGCATAACGCGGGTGCACCTCGAGGAGGACACTGGAAAGTCCGTTCACGTCGGTGGGTCGGGACGCATCGCCGATTCCGAATACTCGCTGGAGGACTTTAACCGCGCCGGGACTCCTCTCGTGGAGATCGTGTCGGAGCCCGACATCCACTCGGCCGAGGAGGCAAGGGTCTTCGTTTCCGAGTTGCGGGCGATCCTTGAGTCCCTGGACGTGTCGGACGTACGGATGGAAGAGGGCTCCATGCGCGTAGACGCGAACGTGTCGGTGCGTCTCAAGGGAGCCGGTGAGTTCGGCGCCAAGGTCGAGGTCAAGAACATGAACTCGATCCGTTCCGTCGGACGCGCGCTCGAACACGAGGAGATGCGTCAGCGCGCGGCCCTCACCGCGGGCGAGACGCTCGTCCAGGAAACGCGTCACTTCGATGAAAAGACCGGCACCACGTCCTCGCTTCGTACCAAAGAGTTCGCCTTCGACTACCGGTATTTCCCCGAGCCGGACATGGTGCCGTTCGAGCCGAGCGAGGAATGGGTCGGCGGCATCCGAGAGAGCCTGCCGGAGCTGCCACAACAGCGCCGTCTTCGCATGGCGGACGAGTATGGGCTAGAAGCCCGCGACATCGGCGTGCTGACGACTACGAGAGCGACCGCGGACTGGTTCGAATCCGCCGCTCGGGCCTATGCCGGCGATGCCAAGAAGATAGTCAACTGGATCATCGCCGACCTCTTCGGCTTGCTGAATGAGGCCGGCATCGAGCTTCCAGATTCCAAGATCGAGCCGCAGCAGTTGGCCTCGCTCGTGAGGCTGGTAGATGCGGGCACGATCTCGGGGAAGCAGGCGAAGGTCGTACTGGAAGCGATGTTCGAAACGGGCGATGACCCAGACAAGATCGCGGACGAGCGTGGCCTTCGTCAGGTATCCGACGAGGGCGCGCTCGAGGCCGCGGTCGACGAAGCGATAGCGGAGAACGAGGACGCCGCGGCGAAGGTGCGGGCCGGAAACCTGGGGACGATCGGGTTTCTCGTCGGCCAGGTCATGAAGAAGACGAAGGGCCAAGCGAACCCGGGCATCGTCAACGAGCTCCTGCGCAAGAAACTAGCTCCGTAGATGGCGGACTTCGCCGCCGCCATCCGCAAGACCCGTCCCGTCGTGCTGGAGATGGCGCAGACGCTTCCCTGCACCCCCGAGATCGCGTGGGAGCTAGTCACCGACTGGGAGCATCAAGACGACTGGATGCTCGAGGCGAGCGACTTCGTGATCACTTCAGAGAAACGCGAAGGCGTCGGCGTGGAGGGAGAGGCGACGGTGAAGATCGCCGGGATAACCACGCGCGACAAGGTGCGCGTCGTGAAGTGGGAACCGCCTCGTCACCTAGCGATCGAGCACGAGGGCTGGGTTTCCGGCAGGGGAGACATGTCTTTCACTCCGCTCGGTCCGGATCGGACGCATATGTACTGGCGCGAGGAGTTGCAACCTCCCCTCGGGGTCCTCGGCTCGATCGGCATCGTTACGTTCAAGCCTCTGATGCTGAGGATCTTCAAGAAGGATCTGAGGGTGCTGGCCTCGCTTGCGAGAGCCAGGTCGAAACGCTAGAGGTCAG
>JAXDJP010000306.1:0-4862 GCA_034665645.1 Actinomycetota bacterium
TGGGGATCGGTCAAGCGCGCGGTGAGTCTCGTGCCGCGGAGGCTGCGAAGGCCGCGATCTCGTCGCCGTTGCTGGAGGCTTCCATCGAGGGAGCGCGCGGCGTTCTGCTGAACATCGCCGGTGGTTCGGACCTCGGCCTGTTCGAAGTCAACGAGGCCGCCACGATCATCTCGGAGGCCGCTCACCCCGACGCGAACATCATCTTCGGTGCCGTTGTCGACGACACGCTCGGCGACGAAGTGCGCGTCACCGTGATCGCCGCCGGCTTCGATCGGTGGGGACAGCGCGAGGCCGAGGATCTCGTTCGTCCCGAGGAGAACATCTTCTCGATCCCCGAGGTGGGGGGCGATCGCGAGCCCGCGTTCCTGGGCGAGACCGAGCGCGAGCGTCTCGTCTTCGATGCCGACGACGACCTGGAGGTTCCCTCCTTCCTACGCAACGAATAGAAGCGCCGTTCACGGCTTCCCCAAGAGAGGCGAGACCTTCCGAGGTCTCGCCTCTCTTCTTATGTAGGCAAGACTTCACCGATGACCTTTGAACCCCGGCTGACCGCGACCGATATGGACGGCGTCCCCATGCTGGTGGATCCGGGCGCACCCGAGGTCGGTGCCTTCGTCGCCTTCACCGGTCGCCGGGGCGGCACCAGCGCGGCCCCGTGGGCCGAACTCAATCTCTCCGACCGCGTGGGAGACGATGCCGCGGCCGTCGAGAGGAATCGAAAGCGCGTTGCAGCCGCGCTGGAGGTAGATGCGGGTCGCTTTCGCTTCGCGCGCCAGGTCCACGGTTCGACGTTACTGATGTGTGACGGCTCCGAGCCCGTACTCGTCGGAGAGGCGGACGCGCTGGCGACTTCGTCCGAGATCCCGGTGCTCGGGATCCTCACCGCGGACTGCGTACCCGTGCTCATCGCCGGCGACAGGGGCGTGGCCGCCGCCCATGCCGGATGGCGCGGGCTCGTGGCGGGAGTGATCGAAGAGGCGGTCGCAGCGATTGGATCGGTTCGAGTCGCGTGGGTCGGTCCCTCGATCAAAGCGTGTTGCTACGAGGTGGGGGCCGAGGTCGTGGAGGCTTTCCGAAACGCCGGTCTCCCCGTAGCAGATGCGTCACATGTAGATCCCGGGGACGCGGCCGTCGCGGCCCTCCGGCGCGCGGGCGTGACCCATATCGCCGCCTCCGAGGTCTGCACGGCATCACATGAGGGCTACTACTCGTACCGGCGCGACGGCGATACGGGAAGACAGGGCGCTTTCATCGGGCTGGTGCGTTGAGCTCCGAGATCGCCGAAAGGCTCGCTTCCGTCAACGACAGGATCGCGGCCGCCGCACTCCGATCGGGACGCCGGCCCAACGACGTCAGGCTCGTCGCGGTGAGCAAAACGCAGCCGCCAGAGGCGATCCTCGAGGCACTGGAAGCCGGAGCGACGGAACTGGGCGAGAACCGCGCCCAAGAGCTCAAGCAGAAGTTCGCGGTGTTGGGGACTCCGGCGGTGTGGCATTTCGTCGGCCATCTCCAAACGAACAAGGCGAGGCACGTCGTCGGTATCGCCGACCTCATCCACTCCGTCGACCGGTACGGCGTCGCCGAGGCGATCGCGACCCAGGCGCATTTCCTTCACCGCCGGCAAGAGGTACTGCTGGAGGTGAACGTCTCGGGCGAGGCATCGAAGCACGGTGTCGAGCCGGCTCGCCTGCCGGCGCTGGCGCGCGAGGTGTCCTCACTCGGCGCGATCTCGGTCGTGGGACTGATGGCGATGGCCCCGCGTTCGTCCGACCCGGAGGACTCGCGACCTTTCTTCGCCGACCTGCGCGAACTGGGCGAGGAGTTGCGAACCGTCTTCCCCCTGGCTCACCACCTTTCCATGGGCATGACCCAGGACTTCGAGATCGCGATCGAGGAAGGCGCGACCATCGTGAGGGTGGGAGAGGCGATCTTCGGCCCCCGCAACTGAGCGCGGGCCGGGGCCTCCCGTAGGCGCCGGCGAGGGGTACGGCTTAAGGAGGCTCGTGCGGGATATCCTTCTTTCATGGCAGGCATCTGGAAGAAGACACTCGTTTACCTCGGGCTCGTCGAAGAGGACGATCTGAGCGACTTCGGGTACGACGACTACGCCGAAGACGAGGTCGTTCCCGCCCCCGCGCCGGCCCGTCGATCCGGCTCCCTCCGGAAGGTCTCCGAGGGCCAGGCCCCGCGTCGCGATGCGGTGGTGCGAGCGATGCCCACGCCGGCCCCAGGTCGCCTCCACCTTCTCCACCCCAGCGCCTTCAACGACGCTCAAGAACTCGGCGACAAGTTCCGTGAGGGGTACTCGGTGATCATGAACCTCCAGGCCGCCGACGCCGATCTCTCTCGCCGGCTCATCGACTTCGCGTCGGGACTCGTCTACGGCCTCGCCGGGTCGATGCAGCCCGTCGCCGACCGGGTGTTCCTCTTGACCCCGGCCGGGGTTCAGGTTTCCGCGGAGGAGCGCAGACGGTTCCTGGAGGAGCGCGGCTTCTTCAACCAGGCCTAGCCAGTGCTCCGAGAGATCCTGTGTACCGCCCTAGGTGTCTACTGGATCATCCTCTTCGTCAGGATCATCCTGTCGTGGACGACGATGTTTTGGTCGCCCCCCTCCGCATTGACCCCCCTGGTTCGGGTGGTCTACGACCTGACCGAGCCGGTCATGGGGTTGTTCCGTCGTTACATCCCGCCGATGGGGGGACTCGATCTGTCGCCGATCTTCATCTTCATCGGGATCGAGATCATCCGCGCCAGTCTGTGCCGCTGATACCGGGGCAATAGGCCCCTTTCTGAGATACTGAAAACATGGATCTAGGCGCGCGCGATGTCCACGAGAAGCAGTTCCACGATGCGTGGCGTGGATACAACCAAGAAGAGGTCGACGACTTCCTCGATCTCGTGGCCGAAAACCTCGATCGGTTGCAGCGCGAGAACCAGTCGTTCGAGCGAAGGATCCAGGAACTAGATCGGGCCGTCTCGCAGAGTCGCAACACAGAGGAGATGTTGAAGAAGACCCTCCTGTCTGCGCAGAAAGCGGCGAACGACGCGATCGCAACCGCCAAGGCCAAAGCCGAGCAGCTGATCTCGGAAGCCGAACACGGCGCGCGCCGGACCGGTGAAGAGGCTCATCGTCGCGTCGCCGAGATGGATCGCGAGCACGACGCACGTAAACGCGAACTCGAGATGTCGATCCAAAGACTCGAAGCGCGCGAGGCTGAATTGAAACGGCGGTTGACCGCTTTCTTGGAACAGCAGAAGCGGTCGCTCGAGGGTCTCACGGTAGACGACCCCACCGCTCCGGGGACTCCTCCGACGGGGGGCCAGCCGGCCGCCGGGAACCCGGCACCCGAGAACCCCGGGCCGAAGGCAACTCCTTCCGGTGAGCCACCCACGACGCAGGAACGTCCCGCGCTTCGCGCTCAGGAAGGGTTGAGCGGCGTTCGTAGCCTGTTCAGAAGGGAAGAGAACCAGAAGTGACCGGCTTGATAGCGACGTCGGTTCTTTTGATCGTGGCGGCGGCAGTCGCTTTGGTGTTCGGTTGGGCGAACGCCAGCGCCCCTCTTATCTGGATCTCCATAGTGGCGTCGGGCGGAGCCGCCGTGTGTCTTGCCCTCGCTTACTCGGCCAGTAGGAGCATGTCCAGCGCGGCCGCCGCTCGCCCTCGACCCTCGAGGAAGTAGCGCCCCCCGGGTTAAGCGGTTCCGGCCTTCTTCAGCGCGGCCTTAACGAGCACGCCTTCGACGTCGATCTCGGCGGACGTCGCGTCGTCGGGCGCCGGATCGTCGGACCGAAGCTCGGTTGCCAGCACCTCGCCGGCGACGTAGTCGCGATGGGTGTCGAGGGCAGATCGCGCAGCTTCATCCGAAGTTTGGAGCCACAGGTGGATGCGATCTTCCACCGCGAGGCCCGCGCTCTTGCGGAGGTCCTGGACCGCGCGCACTACCTCTCGAGCGAGTCCCTCGGCCGCAAGCTCTTCGGTGATGTGCAGATCCAACGCCACGCCGAGCGCTCCTTCGCGTGCCAGCGAGTAGCCCTCGCGGCCCTCGATCCTGATGTCGAGGTCGTCCGCCGTCAGCTGAAGCTGATCGCCGTCAACGTAGACGATGACGCTTCCGCTCTGTTCTATCGACCCCACTATCTCGCCGGGATCCATATCCGTGATCGTCCGCGCCACGTCGGGCATGGCGCGACCGAAACGGGGGCCGAGGGCCTTGAAGTTCGGCTTGACCGTGTACGACACGAGATCCTCGAGGCCGTGCGCGACCTCGATCTTCCGGACGTTTAGTTCCTCCGCAACGATGCCTTCGAGCCCTTCCAGGTCGGGCGCGTCGATAGCCGGCATGACGACGAGAGCGCGCTCGAGCGGTTGGCGAACGCGGATCTTGGCTTCGGTGCGGGCCGCTCGGCCCAGGCCAACGAGCCGTCGCGCGAGCGACATCTCCCGGCGCAGGTCGTCGTTCTGTGCGCCTGGTACGCGTTGGGGCCAGTCCGCAAGGTGCACCGACGCGGGGGCGTCTTTATCGGTAGAGGTGAGGTTCGTGTAGATCTCGTCGGCCATATGGGGGGTGAACGGGGCACTCAGTTTCGCGACGGCAACGAGGCACTCCCACAGGGTTAGGAACGCAGCGCGCGTGTCGTCGTCCTCGCCCGAACGCCAGAAGCGTCGTCTCGAGCGTCGCACGTACCAGTTCGAGAGATCGTCGACGAAACGATCCAGCCTCTTGCCCGCGTTCGTCGCGTCGAGCGCGTCGAGTCCCGTGGTCGTCTCCGCGATCGTGTCGTCCAGCTCGGCAAGGATCCACCGATCCATCTCGGAGCGATGCTCGAGAGGCACGTCTGTAGTCGTGGGGTCGAAACGCTCG
>JAXDJP010000307.1:0-3405 GCA_034665645.1 Actinomycetota bacterium
CGACTCTTGAGCCGCGAGGGGAACGTCCATCTGGGCGCCGCTGCCTAGATGTATCGAACCGCTCGACGAGTCGTCCTTGAGACCGATGGTCGGAGCGAAGGGGAGGTTCTTGCAGTCGGCAATGTCACCTTCATCTGGTGTCGCTTCATCATGAGGAGACGGCGTGGTACTCGGTTGTGCGGTCGGCGTTGGTTCCGGAGTCGAGCCGCCGTTCGGATCGATCTGGTACACCTTGCCCTCGGCGTAATCGGTTACCCACACATAGCCCGCTCCGATAGCGATCTTGGACCAGCCCTGGCCGACATGGATGGGCTCACCGATCGTTTCCATGCTTTCGGGATCGAAGCGATAGAGGTCGCTCGTACCCAAGCCGCCGTCGCGCGCAGTCGCCCAGACCGCTCCTTCGCCGTCGGCGACGTCCGTGATGCCGGAGAGCGGGACGTTTTTTATCTGAGGCGGATGCGCCTGTGGGAGGTCAACCATGCTTCCGCAGGCGGCACTGCAATAACCAGCAGGAAAGATCACTCTCGTGAGGACGTCGCCGCCGGCGGTTCCTTGACGAGCGAGCCACACGTCATCACCACCAACCGCCGTTTCCTCACTACCAACCGCGATACCCGGGATGCTCTGCGACTCCGCCAGCTCCGTAAAATCGGCGTGATACTCCGAGGCAGGAACGTCGGGGATGCGCCACAATTCGTCCCGGCCATCGCCGGCCATCGCTGCCCACGCGGTGCCGTCGGATCCCGTGGCAAGCTGCTGAATGGAAGCCGCCGGAAAAGCCCTCGGTTGACCGGCGGAACGTGTCAGCGGGTCGGCCTCGTAGACATAGACCAGGCTTCCGTCGAAGTAATCCTCGCCCCCGGTGTTCTCGTACGTGTCATCGAGCCCGGCCCAGACCCTCTCGAATGAGGCCGCGATCTGATCGACACGACCGGTCTGTAGTTCAACGGTCTTCCCGTGGAATCCACCCGCCTCATCAGACGAAAACCGCACAAGAGAGGATCCGTCGGCCAGGAACGCGTTCTCGTCGTTCGCCGCGATCCTCATGTCTTCGCGGTGCACCGCGATGCTCGAGACTTTGCCTGAAGCCGGGTCTATCGACATGAATTGGTTCGGCTCCCGATCTGCCGAACCGACGTCCATACGTTCGTCGCTGGTCACGACCCAGGCACCATCATCGTTCGCGACGATGTCGACCGGAGAGTTCGGGACATCGTACGTTGCGACGATGACCGGGGAACTCGTGGCGGCAGGCGGCACGTCATCTCTTGTCGAAAGGCGGACCTGAGGGACGAACAGGACCGCAACGAGAGCGATCGCGGTGACGGCGGTGCTCGTGATGACGAAGCGGGACTGGCGGCGACGAACTCGTTGCAGCACGCGCTCGCGGGCGGCGGGGACTTCCGCGGAGATCGATTGCACGTAGCGGTCGCGCGTCTCCTTTAGTTCCGCGCTGAGTTTGCTCTCGAAGTCATCCATCACTTCTCACCTCGCATCGCGCCTTCTCCCAATGCGCGCTCTAACTTGGCGCGCGCTTTGAACAACTGCGACTTCACCGTGCCTACCGAACAATCCAGAACGTCGGCGACCTCTTGCTCCTGCATGTCTTCGAGATAGCGAAGAACGACGCACGCACGTTGACGTTCGGGCAACTCGCGCACCGCGGCCCACAGGTCGAGTCGGGATTCATGATCGGGAGGTGCCGGAGCTCGCTCGCCGCGATGGACGAGCGCGTTCACGCGGCCCTCGACCTTCTGACGGCGAAAGCGAGAGCGGCAGAGGTTGACCACGATCTGACGGAGGTACGCATGAGGGTGCTCCAGGGAGCGGAACCGGTTCCACCCCGAAAACGCTTTCTCGAATGCCTCCATCACGACTTCCTCCGCCGCCGAGGCGTCACCGAGCATCACGAAAGCGAGGCCTCGAAGCGATCTATAGGAATCGTCGAACAGCCGCGCGACCTGACGATCTCGTTGCCTTGAGGCTGCTCGGTCCACTACGGCCCTCTCCCCCAGAGCGGTCATCAATCAGGCTCCTCTCGCCCTCACCTGATGATGAAATGCGCGGGAGACCGTAAAGGTTGCCCCAGCCCGGCCCCACAGGGCAGCGCCACTACACTCGCTCGATGCTCGACCGGACCCTGAGAGTGACCTTCAAGAACTATTCGACCTTGTTCTTACTGGCCGCGGCCTTCAGCGTCCCGGCCTCTCTTATCTACGCGTTCTTCTTCCGCAACGCGATCGCAGTGAGCGAACTGCACGACACGATCCTCGGTTTCCCGGGGAAACGTCAGGTCGCGGGGGTTGGACACCAGACCTTGATCACGGCTCGGCTCGTGGGGTGGGGGCTGGTGGTCCTGGGCGTGCTGTCCCTTCCGTTCCTAATGCGGGCCGCGGGGCGCATCCTCGAACGAGACCGATCGGGCCACGCCCCGACCGTATGGGACGCCCTGACCACGAAACCCGAGGCGAGCACCTCCATCGGCGGGATCCTCGCCGGACCACTCCCGCTCGCGGCCGCCTCGATAGTCGCCCTCGTCGTCGGAGTCTTAGCGCTGTTCGTGGGGCTGTCCCTTAGCGAGTTCCTTAGCTCGGGCCGCCTCTGGGTGGGGGTCGGGCTGGCCCGCGGAGTGGCCTGGGCCGCGGGTGTCCCATTCGTCCTGGTTGTCGGCGCACTATCCTCGCGACCCTCCCGATTAACTATAGAAAGTAGCGATTCGGCGGTGCTTTAATCGTATTCCCAGTAAATGGCAGAAACTTCCTGTCCAGACCAGCAGGGGAGACCGATGGAACAGTCACAAGCGATGGCCGCAGCACCTTCCCCCCCGGTCGACGCCTTCCGCAGCTTGGCGGAGGGCCACAAGCTTGACGTCAAGCGGATCCGGGAACGCAACCGGCAGCGACGACTCCGCTACCTCTTCTATCTGAACCTCGTCATCTTCACGTATCTCATCGCGCGTCTTCTCGAGAACCGGCCACTCCATTTCGGCTTCCCGACCATCAGCCCGGACGCGATCATCTGGCTCTTCCCACTCGTCATGATCCTCATCATCGCGATGGTGGTAGTCGGTCCCCTGTTGATAAACGGGCGCTCGCCTCATCTGCGATTCAGCCCCGAACAGATCGGACTCGGGTTCAGCGATGTGCGCGGGATCGACGTCGTGCTCGAAGAGGTCACGCGTTCGCTGCAGATCTTCCTTGCTTACAAGTCGTTCCGCGAGGACCTCGGCGGCAATCCGCGCCGCGGGATCCTGTTCGAGGGCACACCCGGAACGGGAAAGACGCACCTCGCTAAGGCGATGGCCGCTGAAGCCGGCGTTCCGTTCTTCTTCGTCTCGGCCCCCTCTTTCCAAAGCATGTTCTACGGGGCCACCGCCTTCAAGATCCGGTCATTCTTCAAGGC
>JAXDJP010000308.1:0-3653 GCA_034665645.1 Actinomycetota bacterium
CCGGGAACACCCGGAGTGCTCGTCGTGCGAAAGGAGCTGCTGAAGAACAAGGTCCCCTCGGTTCCGGGCGGAGGGACGGTCGCGTACGTAAACCCCGCGGACCATCGCTACATAACGGATCCCGAGCATCGCGAGGAAGGCGGCACCCCCGACATCGTTGGATCGATACGTGCCGGACTCGTCTTTCAACTCAAAGAGGCGGTCGGAGCGGAGGAGATCGAGAACCGCGAGCTGGAACTGATCAGGCGCGCGATCGCTCGGTGGGACGCCCATCCAAACGTCGCGGTGCTGGGCAATCACGAGGCTCGCCGGTTATCGATCGTGTCTTTCGTGGTGCGCCACGAACGCGGCTACTTGCATCACAACTTCGTCGTCGCTCTTCTGAACGATCTGTTCGGCATACAGGCAAGGGGCGGATGTTCCTGCGCGGGCCCCTACGGACATCGCTTGCTGGGGATCGACATAGAAACGTCGCATGAGTTCGAGCGAGAGATCACAGGCGGATGCGAAGGAATCAAGCCGGGGTGGGTGCGTGTCAACTTCAACTACTTCATCTCCGAGCATGTCTTCGACTTCATCCTGCAAGCCGTCGAACTCGTTGCGGAGCATGGCCGGCGCTTGCTCCCGCACTACAGCTTCGATCCCATCAGCGGTATCTGGATCCATCGCATGGGTATCAGCGAGCCCCCGATGAGTTTGCACGACCTCGTCTACGAAGACGGAGAGCTCCACTACCCCCTTCATCGAGAGACCGAGCCGGAGTCGGTTCTCGACGACTATCTGAAATACGCGCGGTACATCTTCGATGAAGCGGACCTCGCGGCCGGTGAAGAACCGAAACCACTCGAGTTAAGCGACGATTTCGAGCACCTTCGTTGGTTCCCGCTCCCGCACGAGATCCACACTCGCTGATCTCGAGGAAGACGCTCGCTTCGCGCTAGTGAACCTCTGTGGACGACCTCACGTACACGGAGACGTGGCGCGTGCTGGCTGCGGTGAAAGGCTCTCGCTCCCAACCGCCCCACCGGTCTTGTAGCTGCAAACCGGCGATCCGAGCCATCAGGTCGAGCTCACTCGGCCACGCGTAGCGCGTCACGATCGGCTTCAAGTCGATGCCACCTTTAGTGATCCCGATGTGTGATTCATCGAGCCGCTGCGCGACTGGATCGTGACGACCTACGTCCAGCCACACGTTGTCCACCGCGATGGACTCGGCATCCACGTACTGGTCGCTACGCAGCCGATAGAGGTACGACGGGACGAACGCCTCCACCACGAAAGCACCGCCGCCCGTTAGATGAGCGGCAGCGTTCTCGAAACAGCTCACCTGGCCCTCTTGGGTCAAGATATTGAAGAGAGTGTTGTAGATGAGAAAGACGAGCTCGTAGTTACGCTCCATGCGGAACGAAGCCATGTCGCCGATCGCTACATTGAGTTCTTCGGCGCCCGGTTTCGAGCGTAGCTTGGCCACCATCGCCGGTGACGATTCGATCCCATCGACTTGGGTCCCTCGTGCGGCTAACGGAAGCGCGATCCGTCCGGTGCCGATCGCGAACTCGAGGGCCGGACCGCCCCGCGCCAGCTCCTCTAAGAAGGAAACCGTGGCTTCCTCGTCGCCGCGCAGGTGGTCGTCGTATGCCTCCGCGCGCTGGGGGCCGAACACGGTCAGTGGGTCGTAGTTCTCCATGACCAGAAGATAGGGCATCGCCGCTTTGGAATAATGAGAAGTATGAGTGATCCGGACTACGAGGCGTGGGTGGAGCGGTACATCAGCGCGTGGAGGTCGAACGATCCAGACGAGATCGGCGCGCTGTTCTCCGACGACGCGGCCTATCTACCGACCTCCTACTCTGAGCCGTGGCAGGGGCGAGACAAGATCGTGGCCGAATGGCTCGCTCGCAAAGACGAGGTCGGGGACTGGACCTTCGAATACGACGTCATCGGGGCGATCGATGGGATCGGGTTCGTTCGAGGCGTGACCGTGTATCCCAAGGACGCGGAGGAGTATCACAATCTATGGGAGGTCTCGCTCGACAAGTCCGGCAGTTGCACCCGTTTCGTCGAGTGGTGGATGCTGAAGCCCCTACCGAAATAGCCTCTAGCAGGACGTGTCCACGAGCGAAGAGTCTGGGGAGGTAGTCGTGCGGGTACCGAGAAGGCCGCCGGTCCTTATTGCGCTCGCCGCTGCGCTGGCCGTCGCCGGAAGCATGCTGGCCACGCCGGCGCCCGCCCAGCAACCCGCCGAGCGAACCGTGATGGTCGTCGGCAACAACTGGGCCGGTACCGCGACGATCGTCGACGCCAAGACGCACGAGGCGTTGACAACGATCAACATCGTCCCCGACAAGGACGAGGAGCTCCAGCAAGTGGTCACCCCGACCGAGAGCCACCCCGCCGGCGCGGCGTTCTACGTCGCGATCCAGCAGGGCGTGGGCGAAGGCCACGACCAATACGTCGACGATGCCTTCACGACCCCCGACGGGAGATACCTCGCGGTCTCGCGCCCCAGCCTGCACGACGTCGTGTGGATCGACATCGCCAAGGCGGCCGCGGCCGGCGAAACCGGCGACCCAGACAGCATCGCCGTTGAGGTCGACGTGGACGGCTATCGGACCGACCACATGGGGGTGTCGCCCGACCGACGACGCCTGATCGTGTCCGACTCCACGGCGCGACAGGTGATCGAGTTCAGCATGGTCGATGAAACGCTGCCCAACGGCGACGACGTGACGATGGGTCAGCGGCTTCGCTCGTTCGAGTCCGGCGACACGCCGCACGAAAACAACTACTCGGCCGACGGAAGGCGGATCTTCCACGCCTCGATCGGCCGCGTTTACACGCCCGGCGACAACGGCGACGACGACGACAGTGGCGGGGACACGACCAAGGGCGACCGCTGGCTCCAGATCGTCAACAACAACACCTTCAAAGTGAAGCGAAGGTGGGACATGGGCAAGGAGCTCGCCGAGGCCGGGCACCCGAAGATGAGCAGCGCCGTGCGCCCGGTCGCGATCACCCCGAACGAAAGGATCATGTATGCGCAGGTGTCCTTCTTCCACGGACTCGTAGAGTTCAACATGGCGAAGAGGGACAGCACCGGTGGCGGGGACTATGAGGTCGGCGGCCTTCCCGAACCGAAGACCGGCGTCGTGACCAAGATCATCAAGCTGCCCATCGCTAAAAAAGTGAGGGACACCCCGCGCGAAGAGTACGTCTTGGACTCGGCGCACCACGGGCTTGCCATCAACAAGCGCGGCACCAAGCTCTGCGTCGCCGGGACGATGTCTGACTACGGCGCGATCGTCGACCGGAAGACCTTCAGCCCGACGATCTTCAAGGGAGCCGCGCGCTATGTCGAGGGCGCCGAGTACTCCAAGCCTTACTGGGCAGTGGACGGGCCGGGCAACACGTGTTGGATGTCGATGAGCGGCAGCGACCTCGTCACGATCATCTCTTACGGAAAAGAGAAGGTCATCGCCGAGGTGCCGGTAGGCGACCACCCGCAAAGGGTTCGTCAGGGACGCATCCTCGAGTCGATCGTCGCCGGGTTTTAGTAGCCGGGTCGGCGGCGTCCCCCGGACGCAGCCTCGTTTTGTTTTGGTGGCCCCAACGGGATTCGAACCCGTGTTACCGCCTTGAAAGGGCAGCGTCCT
>JAXDJP010000309.1:0-4707 GCA_034665645.1 Actinomycetota bacterium
ATCCAGGCCGACCTGAAGGTCTTCTTCGCGCTGGGGTGTCACGGGACATCGGCCTTGACCGCGCTGACCGCCCAGAACACTCTCGGCGTCACCGGCATCCACGAGGTCCCACCGGAGTTCGTCGTGCAGCAGATCGAAGCCGTGCGCGGTGACATGGGCGTCGACGCGCTGAAGACCGGCATGCTTTCGTCGGCACCGATCATCGAAGCAGTGGCGGCATGCGTCCCGAGCCTCGACGCGCCTCTCGTCGTGGATCCGGTTTTCGTCTCGAAGCACGGAGATCCGTTGCTCGCAGCCGATGCGGTTGATGCTCTGCGCAACTCTCTTCTGCCGCTTGCTGCCGTGGTGACTCCCAACCTCCACGAAGCGAGCGCACTCGTAGACGAAGAGATCGAGTCGGTCGAGGACATGAGGCGCGCGGCGAAAGCGCTCGTCGGCCTCGGCCCTCAAGTCGCTCTCGTTAAGGGCGGGCATCTGGGGGGCGACAAGGCCGTCGACGTCTACTTCGACGGCACCGAGTTCCATGAGCTCGAAGGGCCGCGCTACGCGACCAAAGACACCCACGGAACGGGTTGCGCCCTCGCAGCTGCGATCACCGCGAATCTCGCCAAAGGAGCGACTCCACTCGATGCCGTGGTTGCCGCCAAGGGGTTCGTGGCGGGAGCCATCCGCGCGGGGCTGCGGGTCGGCAAGGGGTACGGGCCCGTGAATGTGGGCTGGAACGTTCGCACTTCCGGCTGACGTCGGGGCAACCCCCACCATCACCGAGTCGTCTCCTCTTTGGGCGCGCAACCAAGGAGGGAACCATGCGGACGAGGCTCGGGATCATCGTTGCAATCTCTCTAACATTGGCGGCTTGCGGCGACGCGGCGCCTCCGCCCCAGGCGGCGCAAGACCTATTGATCATGCGGACGTCCCGTGGGCTCACCGTTGCCGCGGCGGGGGACACGACCGCGACCTACCAAGAAGCCGACGCCGTCCCGTCCGGTGACTGGTCGACGGCCGTCTCGGCCTGGGTCGTCAAGAACTCCACCACTCTGACCGCGGTGAACCCGACGTCGGGAGCGTCCCTCTGGGAACGACAGCTCGACCGTCAGCTGCAGGTGAAGGTCGTTTCTTACACGGGAGATCTCGTCGCTCTCGGTCCGGTCCACGAGAGGTATCACGACCAGGGGCGCAAGGTCACCCATCTGAAAGTGATCTCCGGAGGTGGGGCGGCCGCGGATCGAGACTTCAGTGTCGACGGCAACTACGAGCCGGAGGCTTTCTCGACGGACGGGACGGACCTTTTCCTCATCCAGTACCTCCCGGCGATGCACCCGGTCGCCTACCGAGTCCGGAAGCTCGATCTTTCGACCGGCAAGGTTGCCGGTGTCTACACGATCGACAAGGACCTGCAGGAGTCGATGAAGGGGACCGCGCGCGTGCAAACGATGGCTCCAGATGGAAGCCGGCTTTACACCCTGTATTCGCTGCGAACGGGTGGGAAGAAGCAGACCTTCGTGCACGTACTGAACCTCGACGAGAAGTGGGCTCACTGCATCGACCTGCCCGATGGCTTCGCTCAAGCAGCGGAGATGGCGACGGCTTTGACGGTCTCGCCGGACGGCACCCGCCTGTTCGTCGCCAACTCGCGCACCGAAAACGTGGCGGTGGTCGACACCGCGCACTTGAAGGTGCTGAAGACCAACGAAGGGGTCGACTTCTCGAGCGGCTCTGGTCTCCGAGCGTTGCGAGGCACCCACGCGACGGGAGGGGCCGACGAGGTCTTCGTGTCGGGCGGGCACTCGGTCTCGGCGATCGACCCCGGCGATCTAACGCAGCAGGACTCGTGGTCGGTGGAGCAACCCGTCACCGGCCTGCAGGTGAGCTCCGACGGAGAGAAGCTCTACATCGGACAGGAGCAAGAGGTCGTGGTGATCGATCTCCAGTCGGGAGAAGAGGTAGACGTGGTCGATCCTCCGGGTATCGGCAAGATCGGCGTCCTGGGCCCGTCGACGGAATCGGTGGAGTTGTTCGGTGACTTTGTCTGCGCTTGTTGATGAGCGCAGGTTTCAGGCGGTCGCTTCGGCGTCCTTGATGCGGACGAGGGTTGCGTAGCAGACGTAAACGGCCGCCGCCATGAACGGAAGTGTGAGGGCGGCGACGAGGACCTGCACGACGGAATAGGCAGTGAACAGAAGGGCGCCGTCCAGGGCCGCGTCGATCGCCAAACCAACCGTCACGAGCACTGCGCCACCCAGTAGTCCGATGCCGAGCGCGATCACCAATAGGTATAAGAGGACGCGGCCCGTGCGTCCACGGAGGATCTCTCGGGCGCGCGACCGCGCATCGCGAACGCTCAACTTCTCGATCGCTATCGCCTGGATGATGATGGGGGGGCCGAAGAAGAGCGGTAGCAGAACGAGGCCGAACTGACCCAGCAGGATGATGGACCACAACGCGAGCATGCTCGAGAACAACGAGGCCATGAAGATGTCGCGCTGCATGGGTTTAAGAGCGTCTACCGCGTCTCTGATGGTCACCAACCGATCCTTGACGGCCCCCTCGTAGATCAACGCAGCCGCGGCGACCGCGATGCTCCCCAGGATCGAAGGCAAGATGATCTGAGAGAGGAACGCCGCGATGAGCTGAAGCTTCCCGACCTCCGTGAGTCCCAGGAGGGCGAGAGCGGTGATGGCGAAGGAGATGACGGCGAACAGCACGGCCGCCAGCTTGAATCGGGCGCGATAGAGACGCGCTGCGGAGGCTAGAACCCCGGGAAAAGTGACCTCATCGGGGAGCGCGTCGGGTTGCACTCCTCGCTTAACTGCTGACTCGCCGTTTGGCGATCATCCCGACGATGAGCAAGCCGGCGAGCGCGATCGCGCCGATCGCCAGCTTCTTGCTCACCTCGACCGCTTCGACCTTCGCCCGGTCTACGAGCTCGTCCACCTTGCGGGCAAGCTCGTCTCGCGTCTGCTCTATCTCGGTCAGCGTTTGCCCAGGGTCTTGGCCCATTCGACATCCTCCTTGATGGATTTCTTCGTGAGTTCGGTGGAGATCGGTGTCGACAGCTTCTTCTTACCGATCAATACAGCGACGATCGAGATCAAGATCAGGACTCCGGCCGTTGCGAGATCGGCGAGCCACGTCGCCCATAGGTTGTCGAACCCGTCTCTGATCGCCAACAAGAGGAAGATCAGGACGAAGAACCCGAGGAACGCGGCGAGTCCAAAGATCGCCGCGCCTTTGGCCTTCGCGCTTACGGACGAGCTGAGCTCTTGTTTCGCAAGCTCGACCTCTTTGCGTACGAGCGTCGAGAGGTCTTCTGTGACCTCCTTCATCAGGCGGCCCGCGGACTTCTCACCGCTTCCGTTGTAGCTGCTACCCGTACCTGGTGTGGTTTGAGCCATCTACCCTCCCTGTGGGTCCGACAAAGGATTCTCCCTCGCCCGGCGCCGGTCCATGATCACGTTATTCACCTCTGCTGCCATCAGAGTCACCTGCGCCATGAGGAAACACGCTACGAGAAGTGCGGCAGAGATGGCGAAGACGCCGAACGTTGCCGCTCTATTCGCGCTGCCCCGGGCCAGGAACGATGCCCCGAACTCTTTGAGGAACTCGAATGCTAGAGCCGCTATGGCAGCCCCGGGTAAAACGTCCCTCCACGTGGCCTTACCCACCGGGAGGAATTTGTAGGCACTGGCAAAGATAAGGAGCCCCACGATGAAACCCGTCAGGTGCCCCAGCAGGAGGCCCAGGATCGCCGCCGCGGTGAGGCCGCGCCCCCCGAGGGTGCAAAGGGTGTCTTTCTCGCCGCCGACCGCGACGGTGGCGCAGTCTCCGCCGACCGAGATCAACTGGTAGCCGAACGCGAACGTATCCCCGACGGCCGGTTTGTAGGTCGTTCCCTCGATATTGATCGTGGCGGTAGGCGGTACTTGATCCTCACCGGTGATCGTCAACTCGACGCTTTTCCCAGCGAGCGTCTCGTGCGGGGCAAAGATGTTCGACGCGAACGTGGCCATCGCGCCGAGCCCCAGCGACAGGATCACCGCGAGGCCGAACATCGCGAGGAACCTGAGTGACCTGATCCTCCTGTGGATCCAATTCGGCTCGTTTGTGACTCCTTGGAATCTGTTCAGCGCGTGCTCTAGGGCGACGACCGCTCCGGACCCCGCGTAGAGAGCCATCGCCAGACCGGTCAAGGCGAGCGCGCCGCGTCCTTGCTCGATCGCCTCGAGGTGGTCGGGCGACAGGACATCGCGGAGCAGTGGCACAGAGTTCAGTCCCGTGTCGAGGATCGAGCTTCGGAGCGCCTCGTTGCCGGCCGTGAGGAAGCCGACGATCGATGCGGAGAAGAGGAGGATCGGGAATAGCGAGAAGAACATGTAGTAGGTGAAGGCCGCGGTGTAGGAACCCCCGTCGTCGCGCGAGAACCTCTTCAGCGTCTCTGCGGTCACGTCGAACCAGGCGAATCGGGCGCGCGCCCTCTGGGTCTGGAGTCTCGCCTGGGTGGAGGCGCGTTGGATCGGGTTCATCGAGCCTCCGGCGGGGCCGGTCGAGCAGGAGTGAGGGGCTTGCTAGCCGACCTTACGAACTTTGTTGGCCTTCAGGCACTTTGTGCAAACCGAGAGTCGTTTCGGGGAACCGTTGACGACCACCCGCATCTTGTGCACGTTCGGATTCCACCGTCGCCGAGAGCGGCGGTGGGAGTGCGAGATG
>JAXDJP010000310.1:0-3127 GCA_034665645.1 Actinomycetota bacterium
TTACATCGAAGGAACGGGCTCGACTAACGATTCGAGTCCCGTTGACCCAGGAGGGTCAGCCGTTGAGAGTGACGTCCGAGAACAGGTCGTTCCAGGCTTGGTCCTCGTCCGCGCTCAGCACCTTGTAGGAGTGCAACTGGGAGTGCATCTCTGCCGTGGGGAACACGTACTCGCTGTTTGCGAGCTTCGACAGGTAGGCCTTGTCGGCAGGTTTCTCGGCCGCGGCCGCTCTCTTCGAGAGGATCTCTTGCGTTCCGGGGACGGGCGTGATGTACCCCACGTACGAGGTGATGTCGGCGGCGACTTCCGGACGGTACACGTAGTCGAGAAATGCATGCGCGTCGCGAGGGTGTTCCGCGCCCAACGGGATCTCCATCGGCGTCACCCACAGCAACCCGCCTTCCGATGGGATCACGAACTCGATCTCGTCCTGACCCAACCAGAAGACGTCTCCCGACCATGCCATCGAGGCCCAGAGGTCCCCACGTGCGAGTCCGTCGATGTAGTTGTTGCCGTAGTAACCGCGAGGGATGCCCGCCTCGCGCTGTTCGATCAACTTCGCTTGGGCTTTCTTGGCGTCGTCAACCGTCGCCTCTTGAGGATCGATGCCCAGGGTCAACAACGTCAGGTTCATGGTGTCGACCATCTCGGTGAGCATGCCAACGTGCCCCTTCAACGACTCGTCCCAGAGATCGTCGAAGGACGTGATCCCCTCGGGGATCTTGTTTCGGTTGAAGGCGATCCCGGTCATGCCGCCTTGCCACGGGATGCTATGAGCGTTCCCGGGGTCGTAAACAGGATCCGCGAACGCCTCGCCGATGTTCGCGGTGACGTGAGGCAGGAGCGAATGATCGAGCTCCAACAGAGTGTTGGTGCGATTCATCTTGGACACGACCCAGTCCGAAAGCGTTACGAGGTCCCACCCGGTGGACTTCCCTTGCGACAACGACTCGCGGATCGTCGCGTAGAAGGCTGCGTTGTCGTTGATCACGGTTTTGTATGCCACGTCGATGTCCATCGCGCTTTCGAAAGCGGGAACCGTTGCCTTGTCGATATAGCCCGGCCATTGCGCGATCACGAGCTCGCCGGCTAAGGGTGGAAGCGACGGCTGGGAGCGGGTGATGGGCTGCGCCGAGTCGACGCCACAAGCGGCGAGGGTGGCGAGCGCCGCGGCCCCCGCGCCCGTCCGGCCCATGAGTCGTAGCCATTCCCTGCGCGACAACTCTGTGGTGTCGCGCGGTCCCTTCGGCCGTTGCTCCATGCCGCTTCCTCTCGGGGAGCTTTCCCTCGTCGGAGCTACAGGCTACGATTCAACCAAGCGCTTGGTCAATACGTCTGGAGGTAGATCACGACCCGCATCCTGGCCGTTTTGGGGGCCCAGGTTCGTCCCGTGGCGTTCGATCCCGTCGCGACCTTCGACAAATTCGAGGGCGAGGTCGGGGTCATCGGACGGTCGTTCCCCGACGTCGACCTGATGGTTTTCCCCGAGCTCTACCTCAGCGCGGAGGACCCGTTCACGGCGGCCGAGCCGAGTGGTTATGCGGAGAGCGTCGCGGAGCCGATCCCCGGACCCATCACCGAGCGGGTGGGCAAAGTCGCGGCGCGCGCCGAACGGTGGATCGTTGCGGGCTCGATCCTAGAGAGCGCCGACGACCGGATCTACAACACCGCGATCGTCTTTTCACCGGCGGGGGATCTAGTTGCGCGCCATCGCAAGATAGTTCCGTGGGCGCCGTTCGAATCCACCTCCTCGGGGGAGGCGCTCACTGTCTTCGACATCCCGGGCAGATGTCGCGTTGGCTTGATGATCTGTTACGAGGGCTGGTTCCCCGAGATCTCCCGAGGGCTCGCGCTGCAGGGAGCGGAACTCATCATCCAACCTTCGCTGACTACGACGCCGGACCGCGCGGAGGAACTCGTGCTTGCGCGCAGCAATGCGATCGTGAACCAGTGTTTCCTCGTGAACGTTAACGGGGTCGCGACCATCGGTGGAGGGCGGAGTATCGCCGTCGATCCCGAGGGACGGGTTCTCTCGTCAGGTGGTGTCGGCGAGGAGTTCCTCGTCGATGTGATCGATCTCGAACGCGTCGCGTCGGTCAGAGATAAGGGAACGCGCGGACTGAATCGGGTGTGGCAGCATTTCTTGGACGCCCCGCCGGCGATCCTCGACGGTTACCGGGGGCTCTTGGGAGACGTTCCCGAATAGGTCAGGCGCTCGAACAAGGCCCACAGCAAGCCTTGGGTGTCCAGCGCCGCGTCCAACGATTGCTGCTGTACCAATCCGTCCGCAGCCGAGGCGAAAGCGCCTCCGATGGCGACGGGGTCGATGTCTTCGAGTTCGAGCTCGACCGCGACATCCTCGAAGAGTTTCACGAAACCCCCGCGCCATTCCGCGTACTGGTCGGCGAGTCTTTGGCGCGCAGTATCGTCGTCGAGCGCCGAACGATAGAGCGCTTGATGGACTCGCATCACCTCCGCGGTGGCGGGTTCCCCCATCCACGAAACGATCTGTTTCGCTCTTGTAACGGCCGGGTCCTCGCTGCGCACGAATGACCACAGTGGGTCGATCCAATCCTGTCTTGCGTCGTCCATCAGAGCAACCACTAGGTCTCGCTTGGTGGCGAAGTGGTAGTGGCACATCCCGTGTGACACTTCGGCTAGGTCCGCGACCTTGCGCGTCGTGAAGCGGTCGGTGCCCTCCGACAACAGCGTCCTTGCTGCCTTCAGGATGCGTGCCCGCGTCTCCTCTCCGCGTGCCGAGCGGGGCTTTTCCTTTGTCGCCATACGTGCATCTTGACCCATGCGTCCAGGGTCCGACCTAAGGGTCGCGAGTAAAGTCTTTGCGCTCGCGCGTACGCGAGGTTTGCCGGCCGAGACAAAGGAGCCTCGTTGACCGATCTGGCGGAGAGGGCACGGCTGGCCGAACGTGCGGAGGCGGAGTTCGTTCTGTCCATGGCACAGGCGGCTCCTGAGGATGCCCGGAAAGAACTGGGGATGCGGGATGCTCGCATCTCTGATGGGATCGTCATTGCCATGGAGCACGACCCGACGGGGGGTTTCTGGAACCGCGCTTTGGGTTTTGGGTTCGATCGACCGTTCGAACGCGACGTGTTGCATGACGTGATCG
>JAXDJP010000311.1:0-5986 GCA_034665645.1 Actinomycetota bacterium
AAAGCGAGTGGTCTGCAGCCCGGTCCCCGATGTCTCCGTGTGGGTGTTCGCGTACAACGGGAGCACGGCGGACCGGATGAAGTCTTCGATGAAGGTAAGCGCCCGTCCGGAAGCGGTGTAGTCGGCATAGGTCACGCGCCGAGGGCCGTAGGGGCCAACGAGGACCTCGTTCTCGCCGATCACTGAGGCTCTGATGGTTTCGATCAAACGATCCGCGTGGCTCACTTAGCCAGCCTAGAGACAAGCGACGGTCACGGCTAGGCCGTCCACCCAGGCGTTCATCAGCCCGCCTGAGGGGCGCGATAGTGCCGTTTCTTGCAGGGATTAGGGCGTTTTGCGCCGAATCTCTGTCCCACTAGTGCCTGCCCTTGGGTGGGCCTCGAAGACCTGGGGAGAGAAAGCCAAGTGAGACGACTTCTTCTAAGCCTGTGCAGCCTGGCCCTCATCGGAGCCGGCCTTCAGCCCACCGCCCAAGCCGGTCCCACCGAATGGGGCATCGCCTCCGACGGGATCGAGTTCGTCAACTTCGTGCCTTTCGACCAGTCGACCTCGACCGGTGCCACGATCCACAAGGACCGTCTCTACCTGACGAGCTGGAAGAACATCTCCGTCTACGACATCAAGGATCCCGCCAACCCTCAGTTGATGGGACAGGTGCCGGTTGGATTCATGTTCGAGAACGAGGACGTTGCGGTGTCGCCCAACGACACCTTCTTGCTCTTCTCCGAGTCGACGCCGCAGAGCATCCTGCACGTTTGGGATGTCGAGAATCCCTCGCAGATGCAGGAGATCGCATCCGTGCCCGGCGCTGGAGATCACACAACCTCTTGCATCCTCGGCTGCAAGTGGTCGTATGGATCGAGCGGCCACATCACCGACCTCCACGATCCGGCCAATCCCGTCCTCAAAAAGCAGAACTGGCGCGACCTGATCAAGCTCCACGACAGCGTGCACGACGTGCGCGAGGTCAAGCCCGGATTCATCATCGTGGCGCCCATCAACGAGACCCCGCTTTACGTCGACGTTCGGAACCCGCTGAAGCCCAAGGTGATCGCTCGAGGGAACGGCCCAACCACCGATCGCGGATTCCTGTGGCATTCCGGACGGTGGCCCAACCAGGCCAAGGACAAGTGGCTGATCATGCAGGGCGAGCAGAACTTCCAGCCCCGCTGTGACAACAACAACGGCCCCATCTCGACTTTCAACACCACGGGATGGCACAAGACCCACACCTTCCACATCGCAGATACCTTCCGTGTGCAGAACGGGGTCTACGCGGACGGGAGCCCGGCGGTCAACGCACTCGGCTGCTCGGCCCACTGGTTCCAGGAGAACGAGACCTTCGACGACGGGGGCCTCATCGCCAGCGCCTTCTACGAGCACGGGACGCGTTTCCTCGACATCGATCACAAGACCGGAAAGATCAAGGAGGTCGGCTACTTCCTCCCGTACGTGGGCTCGTCGTCCGCCGCATATTGGGTCACGAAGCGCCTCACGTACACCGTCGACTACGGCAACGGTCTCTACATCCTGAGGTACACGAAGAAACTTCCTTAGGTAGCTAGCGCCCCAGACCGGACTTGAACCGGCGACCTTCTCCTTGACAGGGAGATGAGCACTCCAGACTGCTCCACTGGGGCGGGTGAGTGGTGAAGGCTAACAGAACGGTCGGACCGGACTGCTTTCGCTCGGCTATCCTTCGGCGTTCCGGCGAGGTAGCTCAGTTGGTAGAGCACGCGACTGAAAATCGCGGTGTCGGCAGTTCGATTCTGCCCCTCGCCACCAAGGTCCGTCGCGAAAACGGACGCCTACGAGAGGCGTCCGTGTCCTTTGAGATTGTGGGTCCTTGGACCCGTGCGGCGATCAGCCTTCGAGCTTGATCCCCTCGAGGAACTGCTTGACCTCGTCTGCACGGTAGCGACGATGCCCACCGAGCGTGCGGATCGAAGAGAGCTTGCCGGCCTTTGCCCACCGGGTCACCGTCTTGGGGTCGACGCGGAAAAGCGCGGCGACCTCAGCTGGCGTTAGGAGAGCGTCGTCCTTTTGCGCTTTCATCCTGCCTCCAATTCCCGTGCCTCGTTGTGGCACAACCGTTCAGAAGACCTACATGCCCGGACTCCGGCGAGGCCTTTGCCGGACATGCACCAATCATCGGTGGTATGGGGTCTCGGCGGAATGGCTAGGTAGGGCCATCTTTGGGCGTTTCGAGACTAGGCCTCGGATAGCACAGGTCAACTAGTCCTGAATAGTCCTAAGTGTCCTTTTAGGGGGGATTTACTAATTAACGACCTCTCGCGCCCTTACCTCGGTCCATCTCTCGGTCAGCTGGCCGAACACCCTTCCGGCCTTGACGACGTCCCCGGTATCCAGGGCTTCGAGGCATGCCCACACCTCTGCGGCCGAGTGATCGTCGACGAGATCCTCGTCCCGGAACGTCGCCGCGACCGACGCGTAATCGAGCTCCAGCAAGCCGTCCTCGGGAAAGCCGTCGAGCCACTCCAGGAGCTCTTTGATCGACCCGACGATGCCGTCGTCGATCCACGAGTTCTCGAGGATGTCGACCGCTCGCGCCAAGCGCGTTCTCGCCTCTGCGAGCGGAGCCTCGTAACGGATCCTCAGTCCCTTGCGGTCCTCGGTCAGGATCCTCTGCGAGTCGTCGAACGCCGAGAACCATCTGAGCGGAACGTGCCAGTTGGCGTGGACGATGTGCGAGCGAACGTCGGGGTCGCTCTCCTCCAACTCGGCTAGTTCGCGAGCCGCCTGACGTGACTCCTCCTCGGGTATGAAGGCCTCGGCCACCTCGTCCGGGATCGACCCCCTGAAGGCCACGAGCCCGGCGAGCATGCGCAGCCGGGTCCGCCACGGGCACACGAAGACCTCTCCATCTATGCGCCGGATGAAGGCACCTTCCGTTTCCTGCGACGCCAGAGGCTGCCCCGGCAACGAGGAGGAGATCAGCCAGCGCCGCACCGTTTCGTGCTCTCCGGCGTCGTCCTCCTCTGGTCGCGACGTCCATGCCTCTCGGTCCCGCGCGGGGAACATCGAGAGAGGCTGGTACACGCGGAGGTAAGCGGTCTGTGTCACGGGTTGGATGCTAACCCCGCCGTGGGACGTTTCTCGTGACCCGCGGGAACCGATTCTGAACCCAGGTACCATCGAGGTTGAGAATCACGGCGGACGCGACCGGATCTGTCCCTAAGGGGGAATTCCTGATGAGCGTGTTCGAGCACATCAATGGTGATGGCTACGAGCAAGTTGTTTTCTGTTCCGACGACCAGTCTGGATTGCGCGCGATCATCGCCATCCACTCGACTGCTCTAGGCCCATCTTTGGGCGGCACCAGGTTCTATCCCTACAAATCGGAAGACGACGCCTTGATCGACGTCCTCCGCCTGTCGAAGGGGATGACCTACAAGTCGGCTGCCGCGGGGCTGGACCTCGGCGGCGGCAAGGCCGTGATCATCGGCGACCCCCGACGGATCAAGAACGAGTCGCTCCTGCGGGCATACGGCCGCTTCATCGAAACCCTCGCCGGCCGCTACATAACCGCCGAGGACGTCGGTACTGCCCTCGAGGACATGGATACCGTGCGCCGCGAGACCCGGTGGGTCACCGGGTGTTCCCACACTTACGGCGGTTCGGGTGACCCGTCTCCCGTCACCGCCTTCGGCGTGTTGCAGGGGATCAAGGCTTGCGCTTTGGAAGTGTTCGCCGACGCGAACCTCGCCGGGAGAACCGTCGCGATCCAAGGCGTCGGGAAGGTCGGCTACGCCCTCTGCGGGTACCTAACTGCCGAGGGAGCCAAGGTCACGATCGCCGACATCGACGTCGACAACCTCGGGCGAGCCGTGTCCGACTTCGGCGTGGAGACGGTTGCCCTTGCAGACGTCCACAAGATGGAGGTCGACATCTTTGCCCCATGCGCCTTGGGCGGGATCGTCAACGACGACACCATCTCGGAGTTCGGATGCCGCATCATCGCGGGGGCCGCGAACAACCAGTTGGCGACGCCGGAACACGGCGACAAGTTGCGCGGCTTGGGGATCCTCTACGCACCCGACTTCGTGATCAACGCAGGCGGGATCATCAACGTCGAGGACGAGTTGCGTGGCTACGACCGCGAGCGCGCCATGAAGAGGGTCGAGGGGATCTACAAGGCCATGCAACTGATCTTCGCCCTGGCTCGTGAGCGCGACATCTCGACGGCCTCGGCCGCGGAAGAGTACGCGGAGGATCGGATCCGCAAGATCAGCCGCATCCGACTCGTCCGCACGGCGGAGTACGGCCCCTCGTCGGCGAACTAGCTCCGTGACAGACATCCTTCGGATCATCGGGGACGGTGACGGCGTCGCGGACGGCGCGGTGCCCGATGGACTCGGCGATAAAGAGTTGGTCGAGCTGTACCGCTGGCTCGTCCTCCTCCGCACGTTCGACGAGCGTTCCGTCGCGCTGCAGCGTCAGGGCCGCATCGGCACCTACGCGCTGTACTGGGGCGAGGAGGGCACTCAGGCCGGCGCTCTGTTCGCCTGCAATGAGACCGACTGGGTTTTCCCCTCCTATCGACAGAACGCCATCGGCGTGTTGCGGGGCGTCCCTGCCTCGACGATCCTCGCGTGGTGGCGCGGCTACGGCGGCAAGCTGGGCTTCTACAACCCGCGTGAACATCGCGTTGGTCCGATCTGCGTTCCCATCGCCACGCATCTCCCGCATGCTGTCGGCGTCGCGTGGGCTTCGAAGCTGCGCAAGGACGCGGTCGCCTCGCTCTCCTGGTTCGGGGACGGAGCTACTTCTGAGGGTGACTTCCACGAGGCGATGAACTTCGCGTCGGTGTTGAAGGTGCCGACGGTGTTCTTCTGCGTCAACAACCAGTGGGCGATCTCGACGCCGTACAAGAAGCAGACGGCGACCGCCACGATCGCGGAAAAGGCGGCGGCGTACGGGATGCCCGGCGTCCGGGTCGACGGTTTCGATCCGATCGCGTGCTGGAAGGCGACGCGCGATGCATTGGAGCGGGCGCGAGCGGGCGAGGGCCCCACCTTGATCGAGGCTTATTGCTACCGACTGAAACCCCACGGCACGGCGGACGACCCGCGCCTCTACCGCGATGAGAGCGAGACCGAGCGGTGGTTGCCGCTCGAGCCGGTCGGTCGCATGGCGGCCTTCCTCGGACGCATCGGAGTTCTGGATGACGCCCGCATCGCCGAGATCAAGGAAGAGGCGAAAGCAACGATCGCCAACGCAGTGACGGAGATGGAAGCCATCACTCAGCCCGACCAGGACATCTTGTTCGACGGTGTCTATGCGACCGGTCGCCCGTGGACGTTCGATGAAGGTCTCGCAGAACTTCGGGCGGTCGAGCGGCCCCCCGAGGTCAAACCGCTTGGTCCTCCGCCGTCGACCGGCGCGGGGGAAGAAGGCAAGACGCAATGACCTCTACGCAGATGACGATGGTCGAAGGACTGAACCGGGCGCTCTTCCAAGCGATGGAAGCCGACGACCGCGTGGTCGTGCTCGGTGAAGACGTCGCCAAGACCGGTGGCGTTTTCCGCGTCACTGCCGGCTTGCTCGATGCCTTCGGGGAGGAACGCATCTTCGACACTCCGCTGGCGGAGGCCGGGATCGTCGGCAGCGCGATCGGGATGTCCATCTATGGGTTGTTGCCCGTTGTGGAGATCCAGTTCGACGTCTTCGTCTATCCGGGCTTCGAACAGATCGTGGTGCAGGCCGCCCGTTACGCGTGGCGCACTAAGGGTGAAGTACCGGCCTCGATCGTCATCCGCATCCCGTATGGCGGCGGAGTGCGCGCTCCCGAGTTGCACTCCGATTCTCCCGAGGCTCTGTTCGCCCACGTTCCCGGATTGAAGGTCGTGTGCCCCACGACGCCCTCGGACGCACGCGACATGTTGCTGGCGGCGATCAACGATCCCGATCCGGTGATCTTCATGGAGCCGAAGAGGATCTATCGGGCCGGCCGCAGCGACGTTCC
>JAXDJP010000312.1:0-6284 GCA_034665645.1 Actinomycetota bacterium
CGCTCTTCAACTGCATCATGGGTATCTATCAAGCGAACTCCGGGACCGTTAGTTACAGGGGCCGCGACATCTCGCTCCTTCCCACGCACCGAAAAGTATCTCTGGGCATCGGCCGCACGTGGCAGAACATCGGTCTCGTTCGCGAGCTGACCGTCCTCGAAAACTTCTTGCTCGCTCAACACCCGCGGATCTCTTATGGCGCAACTGCGGGCATCTTCGGAGCGCCCCGCAGCTTCTTCGAGGAACGGCGCCTTCGCGCCAATGGGATGGAGGTGCTCGACTTCCTCGGTCTGACCCACCTCGCCGACTCGAAACTCGACGGACTTCCCTACGGGACGCTGAAGCTGATCGAGATCGGAACGGTGCTTGCAACGGACCCGAGCCTCATCTTGCTCGACGAGCCCTCTTCCGGCATGGGGCCGGATGAGGCCCACGCCTTCGGTGAACGCCTCCTGAAGCTCAGGCAGCAGCTCAACCTCACGGTGCTGATGATCGAGCACCACGTTCCTTTGGTTACCGGAGTGTGCGACTACGTGTACGTCCTGAACTTCGGAAAGGTCCTGACACACGGCAAGCCCCAGGAGGTGCAGAGCCATCCCGAGGTGATCGCCGCGTACCTCGGCGGCGAAGTGGAAGACGATTCCAGCGAGGAGCCGGCCGGTGCCGCTTCTTGAGGTAACGGACCTGCGCGGCGGATACGGTTCGCTCCCCGTTCTCGGCGGCATCTCTTTCGGTGTCGAGCAGGGCGAGACCGCAGTGCTGCTCGGTCTCAACGGCGCCGGAAAGACGACGACGGTGCTGACCCTCGCCGGACTCCTGAAGCCGTGGGGCGGACGCATCGTCTTTGACGGCAAGGACGTCACGAAGATGGATCCTCGAAGGCTCGTCTCCGAGGGCGTAGTGCTCGTCCCCGAGGGCCGTCACGTCTTCCCGCAGCTGACGATCGCTCAGAACCTGCGGATGGGGGCCTGGCCCTACCGTCGCGACAAGAAGAAGACGCGCGACATCATCGAACAAGCCGTCGATTACTTCCCTCGCCTCAAAGAGAGATGGACGCAGCTCGCAGGAACGCTCTCCGGCGGTGAGCAGCAGATGCTCGCTATCGCCCGCGGCTTGATGGCGCGCCCGAAGTTGCTGCTGATCGACGAATCATCCCTGGGCCTTTCACCAAAACTGACGCACACGGTTTTCGACGTGGTTAAGCGGATCAACCAGGACGGCACCACGGTGCTCATGGTCGAACAGAACGCAGGCGTCCTGAAGATCGCCGACCGCGCTTTCGTGATGGAGAAAGGAACGCTCGTCTACGAGGGCTCCGGCGACCAGATCATGGACCACTCCGAGATCCGCCAGGCTTACATGGGAACCCCGGCCTAACTCACCTCACCCCAAACCCCTGCCGGTTGGTCCGGGCGGTCTGTTACGTCGCGAGAACACCTTCAGCGCCTGCCATGCAACCGGGTCTTTCAGGTTCAGCTCCAATTCCGGGTGGCCGACCATGTCGTCGGCAGCGTCGACGGCTTCGGCGATCTCGCCGGGGTCGAACGGACGGCGAAGGAGCCCCTGTCGGGGAGTCGCGAGCACGACGTAGTCGGAGCCGGTGCTCTTGATCTCGTCGACGATCGGTTGTCGGGGAGCCTCCGAGCAGTAGATCCAGCGCCCGACCCCCGCGCGCACCGCTCCGTTCACGAGCGCCTCGCCGTTGTCGGGCTCGAGAGCGATATCGCCGAAAACGAGAGTGCGGACGTTGTGACATGCCCGCTCGATCAGGTCGACGTCGTCGAAGGGACCCAGCGCGACGTGGGCCCCGAGCTTCCGCGCAGCTTCCGCCTCAGCCCCGTCGGGGGTGATGACACGTACCTCGTCGTCCTGCGCCACCAAACGGGTGATCGTCGGCGCGATGACGTCCTTAGCCAGGCCGACGAGCAGGATGCTCATCCGGTGACGCGCAAGATGTTGCGCGCGATGCAGAAATGGGTCGAGGTAGCCGGTTCCAGCGGTTCGCCGTCTACGTGTCGCTGATACGGCTTGTCGGCGACGATGTCGAACTCCTCTAGATCGCTCTCGTAGAACGCATCGCCGTGCGACACGAGGTTCCCCGAAAAGACGGAGTTCCACGTATACATCGGAAGGGCTTCCAGCCTCATCTTCTTCATCGCAAAGACATCGAGTCCGCCTTCGAGAGCGACTTCCGGCGCCAGGGTCACGGGCCGACCCGCTAAGTACGCGTACGGCCCCGCGTTGCACGCGATCGCCATCGCGACCGGGATCTCTCCGAACGGCCCCTTGACCGTCATCGCAGGATTCCGGTGCCGGTACGAACCGGCAAGAACGCGGAAGGCGCTCCAGTAAAAGAACAGTTCACCGAAGCGCCTCTTCGAGGGGACGTCTCGCTCGACGCGTTCCGCGGCCTCCGCGTCGAACCCGCAACCTGCAGAGAACGTGAAGTAACGGTCGTCCATCTTGCCGAGGTGAACGAGCCGCGATCCTCCCGGCGTCGCGCTGGCGAGATGCCGCACGGCCTCCAAAGGGTCTGTGGGTATCCCCAAGGCGCGGGCGAAAACGTTCATGGTGCCCCCCGGGATGATTCCGAGTGAGGAGGCCGAACCGGCGACCCCGTTCGCAACTTCGTTAACGTGCCCGTCTCCGCCGAACGCTATGACCAACGGCACTCCTGCGTCCGAGGCTGCGCGCGCCGGCTCGATCCCTCCTCCTCGGTCGCGGGTCGTGGCGATCTCGAGTCGGAACACCTCGGCGAGTGCCTCGACGACCTCTTCTCGCCTCTCGCCGGGGAGACGTCCGGCCTGCGGGTTCACGATCACCACAGCGGGCGGACGGGAGGCGCGGGCTATCATCTGCACCATTCTCTGCTCTCCCCCACTCGAGGTCACCCACATGAAGATCATCGATACGAAGATGCATCGCCGGGACGGGATCACCGGCGCCTTCCTCGTGCAAGGAGACCAGAGCGCCTTGGTGGAGGCCGGCCCCAAGTCCTCGCTCCCTCACGTCTTGGCGGGCCTCCGGGAGAACGGCGTGGACGCTCTCGACTGGATCATCGTCACCCATATCCACCTGGATCACGCGGGGGCCGCGGGATCGTTGGCTCGGGAATTCCCTCGCGCCAAGGTCGCGGTGCACGAGATCGGCGCCCCGCACCTCGTCGACCCCACGAAGCTGTGGGCGAGTGCTTCTCGGATCTACGGAGACAAGATGGAGCAACTGTGGGGTGGCATCGACCCCATCCCCGAGGATCGGATCCACCCACTCGGCGACGGCGACAAGATCGAGCTCGGTGGCCGAACGCTCCAGGCGATCGAGACTCCGGGTCACGCACGACACCATCACGCGATCCTCGACGACTAGACCGGGGCACTCTTTACCGGAGACGCGATGGGTGTGCTACTCGCGGATGTGGGCATCATGCGCCCCGCAACTCCTCCGCCGGAGTTCAATCTCGAAGACGCCGTTTCGTCGATCAACCGGATCAAAGAACTGGCGCCGGAGTCTCTATGCCTCACTCACTTCGGTCCGGCCGACGAAGGAACGAACCCGCAAGGAGTCGAGGAAACTTGCGACGCGGCGATCGATGCCCTTCATCGCTGGGCTGAGTGGGTGCGGGCTGCGAGACGAGACTCGCACGACCTGGAGAAGATCGCCGAGAACGTGCAGCGTCAAGCCGAAGCATCGATGTCGGTCGACGTGGTATCGCCCGAGGCGATCACGCGGATGGAACAAACAACGTCCTATTGGATGAATACGTGGGGCTATATGCGCTACTTCGACAAACTCGAGAAGAGCGCGTGAGGTAACCGTGGGTCAAGAGATCTCCTGCACCGCGACGTGGGATGGCCGGAGGTCCGAGGGCCGCGCTCAGCTGGAGACCGACTACCTGCTGTTTCGCGGCGACTATCGGCTGAAGCTCCCGTTCGCCGAGATGAAGAAGGTGTCAGCGCGTGCGGGACGTTTGTCCATCCAATCGACCCAAGGAAAGGTGTCGATCGACCTAGGCGACCGCGCCGCTAAGTGGGCCGACAAGATCCTGCATCCCCCCAGCGTCCTCGACAAGCTGGGCGTCAAGGCGGATCTCAGGGTCAGCGTCATCGGGGGCCCCGGGACTTCGTTCTCGAAGGATCTCGAGGCGAGGGTCGGAGCGCCGGTGTCCAAGAGGCAGCGCAAAGACTCCCACCTGATCTTCCTGTTCGCGGACGATCCTGCGGTCGTGGGAAGGGTGCGTTCCTTGCGCTCGTTCTTGGTCCCCAACGGGGCGATCTGGATCGTTTATCCCAAAGGCAAGAAGGCGCTCACGGAGAACGGCGTCCTCGAGGCCGGGCGGGACGCGGGACTGAAGGACGTGAAGGTGGCGAAGTTCTCCGACACGCACACCGCTTTGAAGTTCGTTATCCCGGTGTCGGATCGCTAACCGCGTCGTAAGCGAGCGGCACGCTCGGGAGCGTCGGTGATCTCGGGATCGACTCCCGCGATCGCGTCGAACCAACGCCTCGCTTGGGTGAATCGACCCTTCTTCTCCAGCAGGTCGCCGAGCACGTACCAGGCCCGCAAATGATGTTCCTGGGCTACGCGCGGTTCGAGGTCTAGCTGCTCCAGTCTTTCGATCGCTGCGTCGAGGTGTCCCATGTCGTTCAGTGCGCCCGCTCCAACGATCGCTGCCTCGTAATAGACCTCGGCAGGTGAGGTTCGCGCGTCGACCTGGTCGACCCACTCGAGGGCCTTGTCCGGCTTCTTCATCGCACGATACGCGTCGGCGATCACCGGGTTCTGGTCGTTCGAGCCTGAGATGCGGCGGAACGCGCTCAGCTCCCTTGCGGCCTCGCGCCACTTTCCCGTGCGGTAGTAGGCGAGACCGAGGAACTCCCGAGCGTTCGTCGACCGGAGGGCAAGGTGTTTGGCCTGCTCGCCGAGCCTGATCGCTTCCTCGAAATCCTCTTCGGCGAAAGCGGCCACGGCTTCCGAGAAGACCTGCACGAGGATCTCTCCCTTCCCCGGTCGCACCGCGGAGTGAAGTTCCTTGACGATGTCGTCGGCAAGGTGCACCGGAGTGTGTTTCGGAGCGGCTTTCTCTGCGCGTCGATGCGTCCCACCCCGGTCTCGCTCGGCTGCTCGCCCCCGGCGCTGATCGCGCACCGGCTGCGCGCCGAGGCGTTTCCTAACGGCGTCGATCGCCTGCTTGTTGCCTTGGTGCGATCGCGCGCCCGGAGCCGAGGTCCTGCCCGCCCGAGAGGAGCGCCGTCCGTCGTCAGCCATGGGCTCACCCTAAAGGGAGGGTCTTCCGCCGGCGTTCAATATTCAGGCGATGCAGAACTCGTTGCCCTCGGGGTCTTGCATGACGATCCAATGTGAGCCCATCTCCTCGAACTCCTGGTGCTTCGTGGCACCGAGTGCGACGAGACGGTCGGCGGCGGCGTTCAGTTGGCGGCTCCCCTCTTCCTTCGGAGCGTCCCGATCCTTGAAGCCCCTGACGTCGAGGTGCATGCGGTTCTTGGCTTTCTTCCCCTCGGGAACCTTCTGGAAGAAGAATCGGGGGCCGGCACCCTCCGGGTCGACGATCGCGGAGGCCCGGTCCCATTGGTCCTCGGGCACGTTCGCCTCTTTGAGCAGGGCCTCCCAACTGTCGTAGCCCGGCGGCGGGGGCTCGAGCACGTATTCCATCACCTCGGCCCAGAACCCGGCCAGAGCAGCGGGGTCCCCACAATCGAACGTCACCTGGAACGATCTCGCCATCCCTCACTCCTTTACCTTGGACCTCAAAAAGGCCGTCTCCCGCCTCTTTCCGAGAGCGGGGCCTTTCTCCGGGGATCCATGCTCGCCTGGCGAACACCTATCCCCACAGAACGAGTGCCCGTCGGGTCTCCTGATCCGCCCCGCTATGGATACATGAGTTTCTAGGGAAACCATGCTCGCCTACCGAGCACCATCTCCCGGCAAACCGCGACTGCAGCGCTCTTGGGGGTTCTGCTCGCTAGGCGAACACCACCGCCACAGCAAGCCCCGGCACGAAAAAGAGGCGGCCCGAAGGCCGCCTCAAGACTCCTTGAGCGCTGAATAGTGTGCCTGACGACTAGTGGCTTCAACTAGGAAACAGATGTCTCCTTAGAAAGGAGGTGATCCAGCCGCACCTTCCGGTACGGCTACCTTGTTACGACTTCACCCCAATCGCGGATCCCACCTTCGACGGCTCCCTCCCAAAGGGTTAGGCCACCGGCTTCGGGTGTTACCCACTTTCGTGGTGTGACGGGCGGTGTGTACAAGGCCCGGGAACGTAT
>JAXDJP010000313.1:0-3089 GCA_034665645.1 Actinomycetota bacterium
GAGGTCGACTCAGCCTCGACGTACGTAGCCATGAGCGATCCCGACAGGATCAATGGGCCGAAAGATTTCCAGCAAGCGTTCGGCAAGTTTGCGTTCTCGTTCAACTGGTTCTACTTGGACGCGAAACACATCTCTTTCATCATGGGCGGCTATTACCCGCACAGACCGCGAGGTTTCAGCGACTCACTGCCGATGTGGGGCACGGGCAAGTGGAACTGGAGGGGGAAGCTCTCCTTCAAAGAGCATCCGAAAGACATCGACCCCGCCAAAGGATGGATGACGTCGTGGAACAACAAGCAGGCACCCGGATGGGGCGCCGCCGATGATGTGCACGCTTACGGCCCGATCTATCGCAGCCAACTCCTCGACGACCGCATCAAGAAGTACTCGAAGGACGGCGAGGTGAGCCTCGTCGAACTCGTGAACGCGATGGGCGACGCGGCGACCGCAGACCTCAGGGGAGATCGAGTTCTTCCGTACATGCTCGACGTGATCGGCAATCCCAAGAACGAGAAACTACAGACCGCGGTGCAGTTATTGAGCGAATGGGAGAAGAGTGGCTCGCACAGGCGAAGTCGGGACGACGACGCCGTCTACGACGATGCACCGGCGGTTGCCCTGATGGACCGTTGGTGGGACGCGGCGCTGGATGCCGCCTTCAAGCCTCGTCTCGGCGCGGCTCTAACGGACGTTCCCCAGAAGAGAGACGACCACCCCGGTGTGCTCGGCAGTGCGTTCCACGACGGGTGGTACGGGTACCTGCAGAAAGACCTCCGTCAAGTGCTCGGCCTTCAGGTCAAGAGTCCGAACCGCGTTTCCTACTGCGGGAAGGGGTCGCTTGCGGCGTGCCGTAAAGCGCTGCGTAAGAGCTTGACCGACACGGTCGCGAGCCTCGAGGAAGAGTTCGGCGAGGACCCCGCCACGTGGGACGCGGACGAGCCGGGCGACATGATCCACTTCCGCGCCCTCGGTCTGCAGGAACTCCCGGACACGAGATGGCAGAACCGGCCGACGTTCCAACAGGTCCTGGAGTTCGGGGGCTAAGCCGACTCGACACGATCGTTTAGGGCACAAAAGGAAAGAGCGACCGGGGGCGACGGTCGCTCTTTCCGTGGGTGCATCCCGTGGTGGTGTTTAAGGTGCTTCCTCGTCCCCGTCGTCGGGCTCGCTAGCCGGGGTTTCCGTAGCGGGGGCCGCGGCTCGACGAAGCCGTAACTTCGTGACGACGCCACCGGTGAGCTTCATCCGCAACACTTTGGTTCCGGGGACGAGATCCGCCAGAGTGCCTCGCGACGGATTCCCGTGGCCCTTGCCGTGCGCGTGAGCGCCTCGGTGCTCCACTTTGATCTGGACTCCGGCATCCACCGTTTGGCCACTCTCGCTGCCGTCGTTCATCTGCAGGTCTAGTTGCAACGAACCCGGATCGAACGACAGAACCTCGGCGATGGGCTTCTTTCCGCCTCTTTTCTCGAGAGGTTTCTTGCCCAGCGCGCCGGGGGCGGCGACTGCTCCGCAGACGGCCAGTACCGCGCACACAGCAACGATCCTTAGGGTCTGCTTGCGCAGCATGCATCCTCCTCTTTCGGTAGCTGGGCCGCCTTCCGAAGAAGGTCCCTGGCTTTGCGTCCCCGCCTCGCGGCGGGTTAGCCTTTTCGTGCAGGGTTACTGCCTCTGATGTCTACGTACATCGACGTAGACCCGCGATTCCTTGAGGGTTAGAGGAGATCCGTCTCCTCGAGACGCGAAGATAATTCCAGCACCGACTCGAATACCTGAGCTGCCCCCGCGTCCTTCAATTCCGAAGCGGAGAAACCACCGGTGAGGACGCCGATGCTGGGTACGCCGGCCCGCTTTGCCGCCTCGCAGTCCCACGTCGAGTCTCCGATCATCACGGCCTCGCCTCCGCCGGCCTTCTCGATCGCGACCTCGATCACCTCGGGCTCTGGTTTGGCCATATCGACGTCGGCCGAGCTCGTCCATCCGTCGAGCAGGTCGCTCACATCCAGCATCTTCAGATAGTGCTCGAGCTCCTCCTCCTTGGCCGAGCTCGCGAGCACGACCGGGCACCCCGCGCGCTTGAGCGTGCGGACGAGTTCCCGAGCGCCCTCGATCATGGTGACCTCGCCGACGAGTTCGCTATAGGCGCGACCCTCCGCGTCGCGGATCGCATCCCCTTTTGCAGAATCGATGTCCTTCCCCGCCACGGCTTCGACGAGAAGATCGCCCGCTATCCCTATGTGCCGGTGGATCCGCCACAGGGGAACCGTCACGTCGTTCTTTCGAAACGCGCGGAACCAACCGAGAGCATGCTGGTAGTTGGTGTCGACGAGGGTCCCGTCGATGTCGAGTATGGCGGCGCGAGGCATCTCCGACTGGTACCCAGAGAGCGCATCGTGAAACGGAGGTTTGCGACCCCTACCCGCCACCCCACGCTAGGTTGAGAAAGACATGCATGTCATCGGCACCGCAGGTCACGTCGACCACGGGAAATCGACACTCGTCAAAAGCCTGACGGGCACCGACCCCGACCGCCTCGCCGAGGAGAAAACGCGGGGCCTGACGATCGATCTCGGATTCGCGCACCTGTCACTGCCCTCCGGGGATTCGGCGGGGATCGTCGACGTGCCGGGGCACGAGAGATTCATCAAGAACATGCTCGCCGGAGCGGGCGGGATCTCCGTGTGCCTCTTCGTGATCGCAGCGAACGAGGGGTGGCGTCCGCAGTCGCTCGAGCATCTCGCGATCATCGATCTGCTGGGCGTAGCGGCGGGCGTGATCGCGATCACAAAAAAGGACCTGGCCGAGGATGCCGAGCTGCAGGCGCTCATCGAGGAGACTGCGGCGCGTCTCGCGCCGACTTCCCTGTCGGGATCTCCGATCGTGCCTTGTTCCGCTCGCACGGGCGACGGCATGCACGAACTCCTGAAAGAGATCGATCGCGTGGTCGCGCTGGCGCCGCCCGCCCCCGACCTTGGACGCCCACGACTGTGGGTCGATCGGGCTTTCACGATCGCGGGTGCGGGCACCGTTGTCACCGGAACGTTGGCGGGCGGATCCTTCCGGCGCGGGGATGAAGTCGTCGTTTCCCC
>JAXDJP010000314.1:0-8100 GCA_034665645.1 Actinomycetota bacterium
GCCGTGAAGCGCGCCCGAAGACGCGATAGGGGTGAGCGCGTTGACGCGCGCGATACCGAAGTCGAGGACCTTAACGGTGCCCTCCTCGGCGATCATGATGTTCCCAGGTTTCAGGTCGCGGTGGACGACTCCGGCATCGTGGGCGACGGCGATCGTCTCTGCCACGGACGCGACGATCTGGACCGCTCGCCCCCACGAGATGCTGCCTTCGCGAGCGAGCAGCTGTTCGAGCGAGTGACCCTGGACCAGCTCCATGACGATGATGGGGACGCCTTGCTCCTCCACCACATCGAAGACGGTCGCGAAACCAGGATGGTCAAAGGACGCCACGGTTCTGGCCTCGCGGCCGAAGCGCGTCAGAGCTTCGCGGTCGCCGGCGAACGTCCCACGAAGCACCTTGATCGCGACCGGGCGCTCCAGAACCAGATCCACGCCCGAGAAGACGTCGCCCATGCCCCCGCGACCGAGAAGCTGTTTCACCTCGTACCGCCCCGCGATCGGAGCGGCGAAAGGCGTGAGGGGATACGGGATGTCGTCCATCGTTCGATCAATTGTAGGCAGGCGAGCGAGATTTAAGAGGTGGCGCTCTAACCCCAGCCGAGCTCGTGGAGTTTTCCTTCGCCGATCCCGAAATGGTGAGCTATCTCGTGGATGACGGTCTTGCGCACTTGAAGTTTGATCGCTCCCGGCGATCTCGCGAGGCGTTCGATGGGCCCTTTGTAGATCGAGATCTTGTCGGGAAGCATGTTGGAGTACCGACCACGCTCGGTTAGTGGAACGCCGTGGTAATGACCGAGCAAGGTGTGGCCCGCCGGCAGTCCAGCTACGTACTCTGCCGGCGGTTCCTGCTCGACCACCACCTCGACGTTCTGCATGAGGTCGGCCAACTCCGGCGGGACGGAGTCGAGCGCGTCTGCAACGTAGAGACGGAACGTCTCCTCATCGGGGTACACGGGCTCGATCTGAACGTTGCTTATTACTTGACCTCGAGCGTCCCAGTCATGCCCTGATCCTTGTGGTACTTGCAGAAGAAGTCGTAGGTTCCGGCTGCGAGTCCGCTGACGTCGACGGTCGCGGATCCGCCATCCTCGGCGTCGACGTCCACGTCTTGTCCGTCGATCGAAAAGTTGTGCTCGGTCGAACCGTCGTTCTGGAAGTCGATGCTGTCCCCCGCGTTGACGTCGACGGTCGAGGGAGAGAACGAGAAATCTTTCGCAACGACGCTAACGCTTCCTCCACCGGACCCACCGTCACCCGAGTCTCCGGAGTCGTCGCCACCACAGGCGACCATCGTTAATGCGATTGCTGCTACGAGCAAAAGCGACCACTTCTTCATAGGGTCTCCTTCCTGAAGAGGAAACCCATGCTTACATGACGCGTGGAATTAGATGAAGGTCGCCTGAGAACCTAGATGGATACGGGCGTAGTTCCGGATCCGTTCGTCTCGCCGTAGTTGTCACGGACCGCGCCGGCCGCCACGAAGATCGAGTCGCCCTTACGGAGCCTGATGGGCGCAACCCAGCGACCGTCGACGAGTCGAGCTTGCACCTGCTGGTCGGGACCGGCCTTGTGGTCGATGGTGAGTACCGCCGACGTAACGGTGCCCGAAGTCGCCCACGCCCTGAAGCTGCAAGTCACGCAGAAAGGCACGCCCACGTTGTCGTTCTCCATCTGAACCTTCACGTATGGGAACTCCGACTCGTATGTCTGCGGATACGAGTAAGCCGGCACCGCGAACGACGCGGAGCGAGCGCCCGGATCGATGCGAAGGTCGGTCACCTGGATGCCGTCCCACGGCGACACCGAGAAGGTGTCGGATTCCAGATGATAGGGAACCGCCGCGCCGTCTTGGTGGATCGTTCCGTCGACGACGAAGCGGTAGTCGCCGCTCGGAGTGCTCCCGATACCAGCCGGGAGGGCGTCGAACGCCTCGAAGTTCGCCGTCCACGTCCATTCCTCATTGCCGCTGTAGGTGTCGAACAGACCGTTCGCCCCCTTGGGGAACTGAACCTCGGTCTGCACTTCACCGGACTGATCGGCGAAGGGCACCCATGCGCCGTTCACGGACCGCTCGACCTGAACCGTCGGATTGTCGACTGCGTTGGAACCGCCGGTCCACTTGAAAGTAGCGGCGTCGAATCGCTGAACGTCCTGAGGCTGGGTCTTCGCAGCGGCGGGGCCAACGTCGTCCGGTAGTGCCGCGGTCCATGCCTCGTAAGCCGCGTTCGAGGCCTGACCCAGTGCAGTCGAGACGGCGATCTGACGAGCTTCATCGGTCTGCGCCATCACGTCGTGCGGCTCGGGCTGCAGGACGGGACCCCCGTTCAGCTGGCCGGCAAGGCGCACCATGCGAGTGACCATGTAGTCCGCGGTGTGGGGCCCGTAAGACGTGAGGGCCTTGCGATAGTGGTCGTACGACATGTACTCGCGGTAGCTCACCGTGTAACCGTTGTAGTCGCTGGCGTGGCCGACGGCGATCGGAAGCGTGTAGCCGAGGTCGGCCGGAAGCTCTTCTTTCGTGAAGTTCCCTTTGATCTTGCTGGGATCCGTGGGTTCGCTGTTCGCGGTTGCTGCGTTTTCGGGAGCGTCCCACCCTGCAGCATCATTGTGGATCTCGGCCTCCATGCGCTGGTAACGGGCGTCGCTGAAGCTGATCGTCTGGGACGAGCTGAATGGGCTGGCACAGGTCCAGTCCCCACCCGGCGCGTCCTGGTGACAGCCGAGCTTCGCGGTCCAGTCGTAGCCGTCCCACATGTTGTTCTGCGCCTTATCGGCGCGGCTCTCGAAATTGAGGACGAGATCTACCTGGGCCTCGCATGCGCAGGAAGCCATCACGACTTCACCGAGCTTGAAAACCTGAAGGTGGAGTCGGAGGTTCTCTTCGACGCCGGTGAAAGCAGGCGCGTCGTAGTTATCCGGAACCGGGATGCCCTCCGCCTTCATGTTCTCGTAGATCATGCTGGTCTTGTCTGCGGAGCCCGGGCCGCGCTCGCAATCGGGGAGACCGGCCGCGGGAGCACCGGGAGCACCTTCGGCGGTCGTTTCGGTTCGGCAGTTACCGACACTGGGATAGGGATGACTGAGGGGGCCGGGGACCCATGCGTTCCCGGCGGCGATGTCGAAGGTCGAGCTGAAAGGCACGAGGCCCTGCCCTGCTCCGATCTGCTGCCATCCCTTGATCACGTCCTGGGCAAGGAGGAACGCGCCTCGCTCTCCCTGTGCGTGACCGGCTCCACTCCACTTCTTGGGGATCCCGTCGGGGATGAGGTCCGGACGGCCGGGGCCGGCCTCGGAGCTACCGACATCGCCCTGCCCGAAGACGAGAGGCGCGCCGGTTCCTCGCTCGACGAAACGTTCCAGCGGCGCAACAAAGTCTCCGGAGATCAGGTTGTGTCCGCTCAGCCCCTCGGGGTGCTGGCCCCAGTTGATCATCGTTGCCAGAGGCTTCGGGTTCGCGGGATCGGTCATGTCGTCGAAGCGAAGGATCGATAGACCGAGGTCTCCGAAATCGTCGGGATAGCCGACCGGTGTGCCGTCGTCACCGATGTTCTTGCGAGCGATCATGCCCTTGAAGAGACGATGCGTGACCGTCGTCGCACCCATGCGAGCCGGCACAAGGTTCGCTTCCGCGTTCATGATCGCCGCCGCCATCGAGCGAGCGTGATATTCGAACGCCCTCAGGTCGAATGCGTCCTGGAAAACCCACACGCCCCACGATGGACTCGTGTAATACGGCGACGAGTGGTTGTGCGCCGCCATTAAAAAGATCTCGGGATACTCGATCGAGGAATCGTTCGCGGCGAGGATCTGGCCGACCCGCCTCACCAGATAGTCCTGAGCGAGATAACTGTCGGACTTCACGAACGCGACCTGGTCGCCGTTGGCGTCCTCCGCGACGATCGCCCGATAGGCAAGTCGGGATTGCACTCCGTAGCTGTCCTTCTGCGTCGTCGAATGGTTGTAGGGATCGACATCTCCGCCGGTCACGACGTTGCTGGGGTCGGGGCTCTTAGCGGCGTGCTGTCCGGCCCCCGCGCCGACGTGCCAGGTCGCGTCCGCTTCTCCATAGCCGGCCTTGACGACCCCCGAGGCAGCCGCGGGGGCCGCGGCTTCGGTAGCGGCGTTAGCCGAGGGACCGACGATCGAAACGAGCGACGCGACCGATACAGCGAGCGTGACGAGTAAGGCCGGTCCGCGACGACGGATCATGTGGTTTCCCCCGATGGATTAGAGCGATCAGTAAGTTAGGGGGGATATATGCCGCCCGGCATCAGATTCCTGCCCACGCGGAGGAACCGGACCTCGAAAAGGCCGCCAGGAACGGGCAAATCGGGCGTTTCGACCTGTTAGATAGCTCCGTCGTCGTCCGGCGCCATGAACGGGTAGCGATAGTCGGTCGGGGGCGTGAACGTTTCTTTTATCGTGCGCGGCGTGACCCACCTGATGAGGTTCCACATGGAACCGGCCTTGTCGTTCGTACCGGACCTGCGGCCACCTCCGAAAGGCTGCTGCCCGACAACGGCTCCCGTCGGTTTGTCGTTGACGTAGAAGTTCCCGGCAGACCAGCGCAGGCGTTCCTTCGCACGGACGATGGGTCCCTCCTCGCGCGAGAACACCGCACCGGTAAGTCCGTAAGGACTCGTGGAATCGACGAGATCGAGGGCACCTTCGAAGTCGGTCTCGTCGTAAACGAAGGCGGTGACGATCGGACCGAACAGCTCTTCTTGCATGTACCGAGCCTTGGGGTCCTCGGCCCTTATGACGGTCGGCGACACGAAGTATCCGGGATCGTCAGTCGCGTCCCCGCCCGCGACCACTTCGTAGCCACCGGACTTCGCCTCTGCCAGTGCATCGGAGTGCTTCTTATAGGCGCGGTCGTCGATGACGGCCCCCATGAAGTTTTCAAAGTCCGTTACGTCGCCCATGCGGATCTGTGGGATCTCGTCTGCAAGACGTTCCTTCAATCCGGCCCACAGATTGGAGGGCACGTAGAGCCGCGACGCCGCCGAGCACTTCTGACCTTGATATTCGAACGCGCCGCGCAAGATCGCCGTCGCGAGTGCCTCCCCGGACGCGGACGGATGAGCGATGATGAAGTCCTTGCCGCCCGTCTCGCCGACGATGCGCGGAAAGTTCCGGTAATTCGAGATGTTCGCCCCCACCTGTTTCCACATCCAGTCGAAGGTAGGACTGGATCCGGTGAAGTGGATGCCGGCCAGGTCTGGATGGGCGAGCGCAGGCTCACCGATCTCCGGCCCCGCGCCGTGCACCATGTTGATCACGCCGTCCGGCACGCCGGCGGCTTGGAAGAGCTCCATCAAGTAGTGGGCCGAGAAAGCCTGGGTGAGCGACGGCTTCCACACCACGGTGTTGCCCATGAGCGCGGCGCTCGTTGGGAGGTTTCCTGCTATCGAGGTGAAGTTGAAAGGACTGACCGCGAAGACGAAACCTTCCAGCGGGCGGTAGTCCATGTAGTTCCAGATGCCCGGCGAGGAGATCGGTTGCTCCGCATAGATAGTCGTTGCGTGTTGGACGTTGAAGCGCCAGAAGTCGATCAACTCGCACGCAGCGTCGATCTCGGCCTGATAAACGGTCTTCGATTGCCCGAGCATCGTGGACGCGTTGATCGTGTCGCGCCAAGGTCCGGCGAGTAGCTCGGCGGCGCGCAGGAAAACCGATGCGCGCTCTTCCCACTCGAGAGCGGCCCAGTCTGCATGCGCTTCGGCGGCGGCCTCCACGGCCATGTCGAGGTGTTTGCCCTCCCCCTGATGCACGTCGCCGAGCACATGCTTCGTGTCGTGGGGCATGACGGCCTCGTAGATGTTGCCGGTAGACACGTACCGGCCCCCGATCACCATCGGGATGTCGATGCGCTCGTCCTGCATCTGCCGAAGGCGGGCCTGCAAACTCTTGCGTTCGGGCGAACCCGGGGCGTAGTCCTTCACCGGCTCGTTGCGGGCCGGTGGCGGCCTCAGGATCGAGTCACTCATCGTTGACACCTCGCTTCATCGCGGACGTGTTCGCTACCCGAGGGTAAGGCCTCCACTAAGTCGGCGCCCTCCGTGCAAAGGCCCATGGATCAGAGAAGAAGGTCAACCAGGCTGGAGCTCGTTCAGTCGCCGCGTCCGGGGACCGGCTCACGAAGCGGCTTCGGTAGGTAGACCGCTCCCGAGCCGTAGCCGGCGGCGACATCTTGTGGGTTCAGGGTGCGGCACTTCTTGAGCGAGAGGCATCCGCACCCGATGCACGAGTCCAGACCGTCGCGCAACGCCTCGAGCGCTTCGATCTCCGCGTTGAGGCGTTTGCGCCACAGCAGCGAGATCCGCTCCCAGTCGGCCTTGGTCGGGGTTCGTGACTGCGGTAGCTGCGCCAGAGCCTCCCGGACCTCATCGAGCGTCAGCCCCACGTGTCGTGCCGCCCTGATGAACGCTAGTCGGCGAAGCACGTCCCGCTGATAGCGGCGCTGGCCCCCTTCGGAGCGCCGTGCGCTGACTAGCCCCTCCCGCTCGTAGTAACGGAGTGCGGAGGCCGCGAAACCGCTCCGGCGGGCCACCTCGCTAACGGTAAGAAGATCCGGCATGGCGCTGCTTTCTCGGTCGTGGACTTGACTTAAACCTTACTTCAACTTCTAGTCTGCGTGGAAACCACTGGAAGGAGTCGGGCATGCCGGTTGGACTGATCACGGGAGCGTCGAAAGGTCTCGGACGAGCTCTGGCAACGCACCTCGCAGCGAGCGGTTGGGACCTCGTCATCGATGCGCGACACGCGACACCCCTTTTCGCGGTTGCCGAGGAACTCGGACCTGCGGTTACGGCTCTAGCGGGGAACGTCGCGGACGAGAACCACCGCACCGCGGTGGCGGACGCGATCGAGGCACTTGGCGGGATCGATCTGCTCGTCAACAACGCCAGCACGTTGGGCCCCCTCCCCCGCCCCCAACTCGACTCTTTTGACGCAACCGATCTAGAGGACGTCTATCGCGTGAACGTGTTCGCTCCCCTCGCGTTGACGCAGAGACTTCTGCGGTTCTTGAAACGGGCGAGCGGAACCGTGGTCAACATCACATCGGATGCCGCGGTCGAGCCATACGAGGGGTGGGGCGGGTATGGGTCGTCCAAGGCGGCTCTCGACCAAGTGACTGCGATCCTCGGAGCCGAGCTGCCCGAACTTCACGTTTATTCGTTCGACCCCGGGGACATGCGCACCGAGATGCAACAACAAGCGTTCCCCGGTGAAGACATCTCGGACCGGGCCGACCCAGAGTCCGTGGTCCCAGCCCTCATGCGATTGATCTCCGAACGCCCTCCCAGCGGTCGCTACAAGGCAAGCGATCTGTTGGTCGCGGCGGGGGGCCGGTGATGCGAGCACCTCTCATCGCCGTACCACAGACATCTTTCGAGCTTCCCGCAGAATCGGAGGCGAGCACCACGCCCGAAGAACGCGGTCTTACGCGTGATGGCGTTCGCTTGCTCGTCGCTCGCCGTGGCCAGATGCGCCACCACCACTTCCGCGATCTTCCAAGCATCTTGCGTTCCGGAGACATGTTGGTCGTAAACACGTCCGCAACGATGGCCGCCGCAGTCGACGGTGCGCGCGCGAGCGGTCCAACGGTCGTCCACTTCTCGACCGCTTTGGACGACGGCAAGTGGATCGTCGAGCTCCGCGCCCCCGATGGCTCGGGGCCGGTGCAGGACGCATCCGTCGGTGAAGTGATCGATCTCCAAGGGGGCGGATGCCTCGAGCTCCTCGCCGCACACCCCGATCCACACCGCCCTGTGGGCAGCCGACTGTGGCGCGCGGAGGTCGTCGTGGCGGAGACGGTCGATGCCTACCTGCGAGCCCACGGACGAGCCATCACCTACAAGTACGTGCAGAAGTCACGACCGCTGACCGACTACCAAACCATCTTTGCCGACGAAAGTGGAAGCGCGGAGATGCCGAGCGCAGCTCGACCCTTCACCGAGCACCTCGTCACACGTCTCGTGACGAAGGGGATCAACGTGGCACCGATCGTCCTTCACTGCGGTGTCTCTTCCCTCGAAGCCGCTGAGGCCCCCCAACCCGAGCGCTTCAGGGTCCCGGCCACAACGGCATGGCTGG
>JAXDJP010000315.1:0-6738 GCA_034665645.1 Actinomycetota bacterium
TGGTGCCTTCTACGAGGGCGCCGAGCCCCCGGTCTATCCGGACGAAGAGTTAGGGATCAATTGGCTCGTTCCCGAGCGGCTGATGGTGAAGAAGTGGAATGCGATCATCGCCCAGGAGAGCCAAACGCAAGGGCTCATCCAGTTGCTCGGCGCGGAAACGGCTCGCGCGTTCAATTCCAAGGAGGTCTTCAGGCTCGCGGCTTCCAAGTAGCGTCAGAGCTCGGATCTCGAGCCCCTGGAGGGAGGTGACGAGCATGCGCGAGGAAGTGCGTCTGACGCAGTATTCGCACGGCGGAGGCTGAGCCTGCAAGCTCGGCACCACCGAGCTGGCGCAGGTCCTGCGTCATTTACATCCCGGAAGCGCCGATCCACGCGTCCTTGTCGGACTCGACACGCCCGACGACGCGGCGGTCTACGAGATCGCGCCCGGAATAGGCCTTGTCCAAACGGTCGACTTCTTTACGCCGATCGTGGACGACCCGCGCGATTGGGGCCGCATCGCGGCGGCGAACGCCCTGAGCGATGTTTACGCGATGGGGGGCCGGCCGGTAACGGCATTGAACCTCGTTGGGTGGCCGCGCTCTCTCGACTTCGAACTGCTCGGGCGGGTTCTCGAAGGCGGGCAGGAAGTGTGTGAACGTGCCGGCGTTCAGATCGTCGGAGGCCACTCGGTGGACGACCCCGAGCCGAAGTTCGGTCTCGCGGTTACCGGGACCGTTGCTCCCGAGGCGATCGTGCGCAAGAGTGGGGCCGCGGCCGGCGATTTGCTCGTTTTGACCAAGGCGTTGGGAACGGGAGTCATCTCGAGCGCGATCAAAGAAGGCAAGGCCTCCGCTGCTTCAGCGGAAGCAGCGATCGCATCGATGACTCGGTTGAACGCGGATGCGTCCGCGGCTGCTTCTGCGGTTGGAGTGTCGGCGGGAACCGACGTCACCGGCTTCGGTCTTGTGGGGCACCTCCTAGAGATGCTCGGCCCCCACCTCGACGCGCGGCTCTCCTTCTCATCGATCCCTCTTCTTTCCGGCGCGCTTGAACTTGCCGAGCAGGGCACCGTCCCTGGAGGAAGCAAACGTAACGAGGAGGCCGGCTCTCCTTTCGTCGTCTCACCCGAACTGTCGCCTAATGAAAGGACCCTTTTGTTCGACGCACAAACGTCCGGCGGTTTGTTGCTGGCCGTTCCATCGCCTAGATCCGATGACCTCTTGAACCAACTGCGCGAGAGAGGCGACGCGATCGCATCCGTCGTGGGCGAAGTCACCGCGGGCTCGGGACGGATCGAGGTGCCACGTGGCTGAGGAATTCAAACTGCCGGCGGCGCTCGCCGACGAGATGATCCAACACAGCCTCGATGGACGGCCGAATGAGGCGTGCGGGATCTTGGGGTCTGCGGGCGGCCGGATCGTGAAGGTGTTCCGCATGTCGAACGCATCGGCCAGCCCGGTTCGCTACTCGCTCGAGCCGAAAGAGCAATTCGCCGTCTACAAGACGCTCGATGACAAGGGCTGGGACCTGGCCGGAGTCTTTCACTCTCACACCCGGACGGAGGCTTACCCCTCGCCCACGGACGTCCGTTTGGCAAGTGAAGACGTCCCTTACCTGATCGTCTCCCTCGCCTCGGAGCCCCCCGTGATACGGGCTTTCCGCATCGTGAAAGAGGCGTGGACGGACGTCGAGGGGAGGGTCGAGGAAGTCCCCGTGGTGATCGAGCGTTGACTACCATGACCGTCATGAACGAGTTCGAGGAGGCAGCGTGAGTGTCGAGATCCGGATCCCCACCGTCTTCCGGAAGTTCACGGGGGGCAAAGCGACGGCCGAGCTCGAAGCGGGCACGATCGGCCAGCTCATCGACCAGCTCGAAGCCGACTTCCCGGGGTTCAAGGGCCAGGTCCTGACCGAAGAGGGGCAGCTTCATCGCTATGTGAACGTCTACGTCAATGATGAGGATGCCCGTTATCTCGAGCAGCTGGACACCAAGGTCAACGACGGCGACACCGTGTCATTGCTGCCCTCCGTAGCGGGCGGTTGAAGTACAAGTCGATCCTCGACACGGTGGGGAACACCCCACTGGTCCAGGTGCCCCATCTCTCACCGACTCCGGACGTTCGCCTGTGGGTGAAGTTAGAGGGCCAGAATCCGACCGGCTCGATGAAGGACCGCATCGCTCTCGCGATGGTCGAAGCGGGCGAGGCATCGGGAGAGCTCACTAAAGAGAAGGTCATCCTCGAGCCCACTTCGGGGAACACGGGCATCGCCCTCGCGATGGTTGCAAAAACGCGCGGCTACCGCTTCACCGCTGTGATGCCGGACAACGCAAGCGCGGAACGCGTGCAACTTCTCAGAGCGTTCGGAGCGGACATCATCTTCTCGGAAGGCGCGAAGGGAACCAACGGCTCCGTCGCTCTGGCGCAAGAGCTGTCGTCCGACGCGCAGTACTACATGCCCTTCCAATACGGCAATCAGGCGAACGCCGACGCTCACTACAGGGGAACTGCACAAGAGATCATCGACGACCTCCCCGAAGTCAAGGCACTGGTCGCCGGGCTTGGTACCGGCGGCTCGCTCATGGGTTGCGGCCGCCGTTTGAAGGAGCACGATCCCGCGATAAAGATCGTTGCGGCCGAACCGGAGCTCGGGGAGTTGGTCTACGGCCTCCGGTCCCTCGATGATGGGTACATCCCTCCCTTATTCGATCCAGAGATGCTCGACGGCAAGGTCAAAGTGAAGGCGCGCGAGTCGATCCTGTGGACCCGTGAACTTCTTCAGAAAGAAGGGATCTTCGCCGGCATCTCTTCGGGTGCGGTTATCTGGGTGGGGCAGAGAGTCGCGGAGCGGATCGCGCGCGAGGGTGGAGGCGATGTCGTTTGCCTACTCGCCGACGGCGGATGGAAGTACCTCTCGACGGAAGCCTGGACCCAAGACATCGACACGGCCGAATCCCAGGTAGAAGAAACGCTGTGGTGGTAGCGGGGCTCGACCCGGACCGCCCGATCGGAATGTTCGACTCGGGCGTCGGGGGCCTAACCGTAGCCCGAGCGGTGATCGATCTCCTTCCCCACGAAGACCTCATCTACTTCGGCGATACCGAGCGGTGCCCCTACGGCCCCCGGCCCCCCGAAGAGATCCGCCGTTTCGCCTTCGAGATCATCGACGTTCTCGTTCAAGAGGACATCAAGCTCTTGGTCGTGGCCTGCAACTCCGCGGCTTCGGCAGCGCTCGAGGAGGCGCGCGCCCGATACGACGTTCCGATCGTCAGCGTCATCGAGCCGGCGGCCCGCGCCGCGGTCGCCGCGACGCGGAACCGAAAAGTTGGTGTCATCGGGACGGAGGCGACGATCGCATCCGGCGCGTACGACCGGGCCGTGACGGAAACGCGAGCGAACGTCCAACTCGTCTCGCAGGCATGCCCCCGGTTCGTGGAGTTCGTAGAAAGAGGCGATACGGCGTCCGAGGAACTCACGAAGATCGCCGAGCAATACCTCCAGCCCTTGAAGGACGCCGACGTCGATACCGTGATCCTCGGCTGCACCCACTACCCGCTACTGTCTGGGGTCATCCACTACGTGATGGGGGAGGAAGTGTTGCTCGTCTCTAGCGCGGAAGCGACGGCGAACGATGTCTACTTACGCCTCAAAGAGGACGATGGCCTGAAGCAGGGCGATGCCCCGGGCAAGCATCGCTTCATCGCGTCCGGAGAGCGAGGCATGTTCGGCGAGCTGAGCCGTCTATTGCTGGGACCCGCCTTCGCCGAGACCGAGTACCGCTCGTGGTGAAGGTCTTCGAGGCGAAGCAGGGACATCGATGAGCTTCACCGTCACAGTTCTCGGTAGCTCGGGGATGTTCGCAACGCGCGACCGCGCTGCGTCCGGATACCTCCTTAGGTCCGACAACCTCACGTTGTGGGTGGATGCCGGCGGCGGGTCGTGGAGGAATCTCCTGGGCTACGTCGACTACGACCAACTGGATGGAGTGATCCTGTCTCATCGTCACCCGGACCACACGATCGACCTGTTCCAGTTGCTGCACGCGCGGATGCACGGCGGAGACGAACCGCTTCCCCCGATACCGTTGATCGCGAACTCCGAAACCCTCGAGAGGATGGATTCTTACGCGTCCGACATCCCCGAGGCGTTCAATCTCACGGAAGTTGCGGTCGGAGGTTCGATCAAACTCGACACGCTCGCGTTCTCGTTCTTCAAGATGCAGCATTGGTGCGACACGCTCGGTATCCGCGTAGAGGATGGAGACGGAAGCTGGGCGTTCTCATCAGATACCGGACCGGAAGGTGACGTGTTGGAGCTCGCTCGTGAGTCCGACCTGTTCCTCTGCGAAGCGACGATCCAGGATTCAGATCCCGTCTCGGTCGGTCACCTGCGCGCCTCTCAAGCCGGCGAGTTCGGGGCATCCGCGTCGGTCGGACGATTGGTGCTGACACATCTACCTCCGGCGAGCGACCTAGGTCTGTCACTTTCCGAAGCCGCAGCGACCGCCGAGGGAATCCCCGTAGAACTGGCCGACGACGGAAAGACTTACGAGGTGGGCGCATGAGCAGGATCGATGGTCGTGAGGCAAACGAACTCCGTCCTGTGGAGCTCACCGTCGATTTCATGCCGAACGCGGAAGGCTCGTGTCTCGCTTCGATGGGAGATACCCGAGTTATCTGCACCGCGAGCCTCGAGCAGGGAGTTCCCAGATGGATGCAGGGGAAGGGCCGCGGATGGGTGACGGCCGAGTACTCGATGCTCCCGCGGGCCACGAACGAGCGCGTGTCGCGTGAAGTGAACAAAGGACGACCGTCGGGACGCACCCAAGAGATCCAGCGTCTCATCGGCCGGTCGCTGCGCGCGGTCACGGATATGGACGCCATGGGTGAGTGGACGGTGTGGCTTGACTGCGATGTCTTGCAGGCCGACGGCGGGACACGTACGGCGTCGATCACCGGCGCGTACGTCGCGCTGGTCAGCGCCTTCAACCTCTTGGTCGAGCAAGGCCAGATGGCCCAACCACCGGTCATGGACAGCGTCGCCGCCGTCAGCGTCGGGATCATCGATGGTGCTCCGTGCCTCGATCTGAACTACTCGGAGGACTCGACCGCCGGCGTCGACATGAACGTCGTTATGACGGGCTCGGGTCGCCTCGTCGAAGTACAGGGGACCGCCGAGCATGGAACGTTCGATCGCGCGGAGCTGGACGAATTACTCGATCTAGCGACGAAGGGGATAGGGGAGCTCACGTCGCATCAAGCTGCAGCGCTCGGAGCTCCTAAGTCAGAGTGAAGGCGGTTTTCGCGTCGCGCAACCGTCACAAGGCCGAACAGGTCGCTCTGATACTCCCGCGGGTCGAGCTCGTGAACCTCGACGATCTCGCGCCGGATCTGGAACTGCAGGAGCCTTACTCGACGTTCGAAGAGAACGCGCTTGCGAAAGCGCGCACCGTCGTTCATGCGACGCACATGCCTGCCATCGCGGACGACTCGGGACTCGAGGTGGACGTACTTGGCGGCCGTCCCGGTGTGTTGTCGGCTCGCTTCGCCGGCGAGGCCGCGACGGATCGGGAGAACAACCAGCGCTTGGTGGAGGAGCTGCAGGGCATACCCGAGGACCTACTCACGTGCCGCTACCACTGTGTCGCTGTGCTCGTCACTCCCGACCATCATGAGATCACCGCGCACGGAACCTGCGAAGGTCGCGTGGTTCTCGAGCCGCGCGGAACCATGGGTTTTGGCTACGACCCCCACGTGATACCTGAGGGAGAGCAACGAACGATGGCCGAGATCCCACTCGACGAGAAGTTGCAGTTCAGTCATCGTGGGCGTGCGTTCCGAGATCTCGCGGTGCAGATGGGTCTCGGGTTGTGAGCGACGACTTCGAACGCCTTAGCAAACGGATCGCGCCTCTGCGCGGACAGAACTTCGAAGCGAGCCTCGAACGAGAGGATCTGGATTCCGACCCGTTCGTGCTTTTCGCCGGGTGGTTGAAAGCGGCGCTCGATGCCCGCCCCGAACTGCCCAACACGATGACACTCGCAACCGCCGGTGCCGACGGAAAGCCCTCTGCCCGGACCGTTCTCTTGAAGGGCTTCGACGGCTCGGGTTTCGTGTTCTTCACCAACTACGAGAGCGGCAAGGGGAGAGAGCTGGCGGCCAACCCGCATGCCGCGCTCGTCTTTCACTGGCCGGACCTACACCGCCAGGTCACGGTCGCCGGGGAGGTGCGGCGCGTGACGAACGACGAGTCCGACGACTATTTCGAGTCGCGTCCATACGAGAGCAAGTTAGGTGCCTGGGCGTCCCGCCAGAGTTCGGTCCTCGCCGATCGCACGGAACTAGAGACTCGCCTTCGGGTCGCGGAAGAGGAGTTCCCCGACGGCAACGTGCCGCGGCCCCCATATTGGGGCGGCTTCAGGCTGACGCCGGAGCGGATCGAGTTCTGGCAGGGCCGCACCAACCGCCTGCACGATCGCTTCCGCTATCGGCGCTCCGACGACGGGTGGACGATCGAGCGCCTCGCCCCTTAACCCAGGATCACCGGCACGTCCTACGTAGATATACGTATTCCTCCCGCTTTATGGAAATGTGACGATTCGTAGCCACTTCTCTCTGGGGGGGTCTCCGTATGAAGTCATCGACCCGGCGGTCTCTGGCGCGCCTGCTAACGCTTTCGCTCTTCTTATTCCTTCTGGCCCCCACCGCAGGGGCGGCGGGTTTCTCGTGGGAACCGTCTCATCTTCTCTTCGACGAGG
>JAXDJP010000316.1:0-2641 GCA_034665645.1 Actinomycetota bacterium
GAACCGGCCAAGTTGCGCGCTCAACCACGCCGTATCCTCATCCGATTCGTCTTGCAGGACGTCGAGAGCCCGTTCCATCCGTTCGGCGGCTTGATCGATGTGTCCTTCGACCCAGATCAGCTCCCCCAGCCGTCCCGACACCCTCGCCGAAGCAGATAGCGATCCCACCGAATCGAACAGCTCGATCGCCTTTTCGAAATGGTCGTGGGCGACGGCAGTACGGCCGGCCGACCAACCCGATCTACCGGCGCGTTCGAGAAGCTCGGCGCGGGCCAGTGGGTCCTCTAGGAGCTCCGAAGCTTGTTCGAAGTACCGTTGCGCTTCCTCGTTCGCTCCCAAGGCGGCCGCTCGCTCGCCGGCGCGCCGCAGCAACATCCCTGAGGTCGATTTGAGATCACTCGCGTCGTCCGCGTCCGGAACCGCCTTATATGCCTCGAGAAAATGCGACGCGATCACTTCGACGATGTCGTCTTCGTCCTCACCCCATGCTTCGCGCAGGTATCGCGCTGCCGCGAGGTGACGGGACTTACGTTCATGCTTGGAAAGCGTCTCGTAAGCGACACGCTTCATCAGATCTTGGAGGAACCCATATTGTCCACGTTCGGGTGACCGTGGATCTGACTGGAGAGCGAACACCTCTTTCCGACTCAGTGCCGCCAACAGCGGGTCCAACGCCCCCTCGTCGATCGCGCTCAAAGCTGAAAGGGCACTCTTCGTAAATGTCTTTCCGAGTACTGACGCGTCTTGGACGAGCCGACGTTCGTCTGGGGTAAGCCCATCCAAGCGTGCAGCTATCAAGGCTTGAAGCGTCTCCGGGACCTCGAGTGAGTGAACGGTTTCGGTCGTTTGGAACGTCGACCCCTCGCGCACAAGAGATCCACGATCGAGCAGCATCCTGATCGTCTCGACGGCGTAGAGTGGTACTCCTTCGGCGCGTGCCAGGATCTGTTTCCTCAGTTCCTCGGGCAACCCCGGCACGAAGCCGGTCAACAGCTCTTCCATCGAGTCGGGCCCCAAAGGTTCGAGATACATGGGCGTGAAGTTTCGTTTCCCGACTCCCCACTCGGCTCGCCGGTCCATGAGGTCGGGACGGGACAGCGTCAGGACGAATATCGGATGACTTCTCGACCAGTCGAGCAAGTAGTCGATGAAGTCGAGCATCGATGGGTCGGCCCACTGGAGGTCTTCGAACACCATGACTGTGACGCTCCGTTCGGCCATCCGTTCCAGGAAGAGCCGCCACGCGGCGAAGAGATCCTCTCTCTCGTGCTGCGTTCGTTCCTCGAGTCCTAGTAGGTGCGAAAGGCGCGGCTCGACCCAGCGCTGCTCTTCCTCATCTCGCACGATGTCCCGGACCGCCTCGTGAAGTTTCACCGAAGCTTCTTCCTGGCCTTCGCCCTCCGCGATGCCCGCCCTCATCCGGACCATCTCGGCCAGGGCCCAATAGGTAACGCCCTCGCCGTACGGCAAACAACGTCCCCGGTGCCAATCGACGATCTCTGCTAGACCGTCGATGTACTTGAAGAACTCCCATGACAATCGGGACTTGCCGATGCCGGCGATCCCCTGAACCGAAACCAGATGGGCTTTCTTCTCGGCGGACGACCCATGGAACAGGTCTTTCACCATGCGCAGTTCCCTATCGCGACCGACGAACGGCGGCTCCAGCCCCGTGGAGCGCAGGGCCCCGCGTCTGCCGCCGATAACTCGGAGGGCGCGCCACAAAGCTGTCGGACCAGACTTTCCTTTCAACTCGTGGCTGCCGGCTTCCTCGTACGCGATGGCCGCGTCGGTGGCGCGTCTCGTCGACTCGCCGACGAGAACGGTGCCGGGTTCGGCCGCTGCCTGGATCCTGGACGCGGTGTTGACGAGGTCTCCGGCCACCATGCCCTGACCAACGGCGCCGAGGGTGACCGCAGCCTCCCCCGTTAAGACGCCGGCCCGAGCTTTCAATTCGGGGGCACCGACCTCCTGCCCCAAAGCCGTTACCGCGGCCGTCAGATCGAGCGCCGTACGGACCGCGCGCTCCGCGTCATCCTCTTGCGCGATCGGGGCACCCCACACCGCCATCACGGCGTCGCCGATGAACTTCTCAACCGTGCCGCCGTATAGAGAGATCAACTTCTTGCACGTTTCGAAGTAGCCGCTGAGTAACTCGCGCACTTCCTCGACGTCGCGGGACTCCGACAAAGTCGTGAACCCGACGAGGTCGGCGAACAGGATCGACACCAGGCGGCGCTCGGCCGCGGGAGCGTGGGTCGTCGAAACGCTGGTGAGGGTGGGTTGAGCGGGCTGCGTGCCCACGGGACTGCCGCACTGATCGCAGAAGCGCGCGGTGGGGCTGACGGGATGCCCGTTAGGGCACGTAACGGCGAACGTCGTACCGCAGCCTTGGCAGAACCTCGCCTCGTCCCGGTTTTCGGTGCCGCAGTTCGGACAGTTCAACTAACGCCCTTCCTCTCACATGCGAGCGTATAGCGAAGCCTGCCGACGACTGGGCAGCAATAGGCATCAGAAAATTTGAAACGCAGCCAAACGTGGTGGAGCTGCCGGGAATCGAACCGGCGGAGTTGCGGCGGAGCCGCCCGGCGGTGAGATGGCTTCGGGCGTGGCGAGGCAGCGGAACGTTTAGTGGAGCTGC
>JAXDJP010000317.1:0-3161 GCA_034665645.1 Actinomycetota bacterium
CGACCCTGCCGCCATCGCCGCGGCGCCAGACTCGAGCAGCGCGACACGTCTCGTGATCGTCCTGGTGAAGATAACTACGGCGGCGATGCCTCCGATCAACCCGAGCAACGCCACGAGAACGATCACCCTTACCTGTTCGGACCTGCGAACGGCCTGGTCCTTAGCTGCCCGATCGGCGAGCAGCAGCAACTGAGGCTGGATGTGCTTCGACGTGTGGTTGAGCGTTTGAACGATCGGGACACGCCCGGTCAACATGTCCGTCAGGTCGACGGGAATGGACGGCGCGGTTCCCTCGGCCTTTGCTTCCCCATAAGCGACGAGGTCGGAGAGGACGACCAATCGATCGGGGATCAGCCGCGCGATCGTTACGAGGTCGGGACTGAGGGAGTTGAGGGTTGGGATCTTCCGCAGGAGGTCCCCGGCACCCGACGCGGCGGGGTCGTCGAAGCCAAGGCTGTCGTCGGATAGCTCTCGCCTGCGCGCGTCGAGACTGCGAAGGAGGCTGGGGAGCTGCTGTTGAGCCGTGTGGTACCGGCGAAGGAACGGCGGTTCGCCGGTGAGGATGTAACTCCTCACTCCGGTCTCGGCGTCTTGCACGAGGAACAGGATCCGCTGGACGTCGGTGTGGACCTTCTGCAGGTAGGAAGCCACGTAGAGCTCCGGTTGCGACCGCTGCTGGGTCACGAGGTAGGAAAGACCCGTGGCCGCGATCAGAGAGACGAGTGGGATGGCCACCACGACCAGCCCCTTCATGCCGAGGGGGAGGTTCTCCCAAACCCGCGATCGCCTCATGGAACGAGTCTCGCAGAACCCCGGACGTCCATCAGTGGAATCGGACGACCCGGAGTGAGGCCTTTTACACGTTCGCGGGGCACAGCTCTAGACGAGCAGACGACCGCCCTCGAGAAGGACCTTCCCGTCGATCGCGAGCCGGGGGTGAAGGACGATCCCATCCTGATGGGACGAGACGCGGATGACGCCCCCGAAGGAGTGGTTGTCGCCGAAAGCGACGTGGATCGTTCCGAGGATCTTTTCGTCCTCCAAAACGTTGCCGGTGAGCGTCGCCTTTTCGTTCGTTCCGATCCCCAGCTCCGCCACCGCGAACGCTTCCCGGCCATGAGGTTCCAGCGTCTCGCGAAAGCGCGCCGCGTCTGCGCCGGAGAAGTCGGTGGCGTAACCATCCTCGATCGTTGCCACCAGCGGCTCGCTCAACTTGCCGATCGGCCAGATAGACCCGTCGAAAACGATGCGGCCGTTCGTGCGGCCCTCGACGGGCGCGACGAAACCCTCTCCCGCGGGAAGGTTTCCGAACGCTCCTGCGGCGCGCAAGTCACCGTCGTCCGCTAGACCCTCACGCCCCTCGATCGAGATCGTGACGTCCGTTCCTTGCTCGGAGGTGATCCGTACCTCGGACCCCGCCGTGATGGCGTCGGCTAGGAGAGCAGAGAGACGACGCACTTCCTCGTAGTCCGCCGACATCGTGCGTACCAACATGTCTTCGGTGATGTCGGGCATCGTGGCGCCGCGGGCGCCCTTTTCGCACGCCGCATGTCGCGCTTCGGTGTGCGACATCGACTTAGACGTCGGCGCGATGAAAACGTCGCACTCGAGCATCGCGGCGGCGACCATGTCCGGGGGTTCGCTTCCGTGGGTGCGACGCTCACTCATCTCCATCAGTGCCGTCTCGGCCCCCAATCCACGCGCCTCGACCAGCAACCGGTCGGCCACGGCGCGCTTCTGCGGATCCGTGACGATCAGGACGTTCATGTCGGGTCCCACCCCCAGGCAATCCACGAGCACGGTCCGATATGCCTTCGCCAGTTCGTCTGCCACTAGGCCCCCTCCACGATCTCTCCACCGAGGATCTGTTCGAACAAACGCCACGACGGCTCGTAGAGATGCTGCGGCCGGTTGTCATCCATCGGAATGACGGTGACGTCTTTGCCCTCGCCCCATGCGACGGCGAGTGCGGGATCGTTGATGTCCATCACGGCGATCGTCTTGATCCCGCGTTCGATCGCGGCTCCCGCGAAACCGTGATCCCCGAGGACGAGGTCGGGCCACTCCGACATCTCGAGCAGCGCCTCCATCGGATGAGCCGAGTGCGTGTGCTTGAGGTTGCCCCAATCCGCGAGGCACCCCACCCCTCCCGTGTATCTGATCTCCGCGTGCTTGCCGCGACCCGACACCGCTAGTTGCTTGTCTTCGGCGAGCCGTACCGGCTTGCCGCCTGCTCGCCGGAACGCTTCGACGACGTGGATGTGGTGCTCGAGCAAGCCCGTCGGGTGCCCCGTCACGGCCAGGAGCGTTGCCCCCTTCTCTGCCTCGGCCTTCAGCAGGCGAGCCGCCGCCACGATGGCCGCCACGGTCTTCTCGGGATCGATCGTGTCGACCCCCGAGAGGTCGTTCAGGTCGTCGGAACAGCCGGTGAGCTCGGCGAGGTATCCGAGCGCGTCCTGCGGTGAATTCAGGGTGAGACCCGAGAGACCGAAGCAGCCATCGGGATCTCCCTCCACGCAAGCTTTCAACTTCGAGATGTTGTTCTGACGGGAGTGAGATTGATGCGCGCCGGCGATCCCGGCTGCCACGAGAGCGTCGATCGCCTCGGGCACGGTGATGGAGGACATGAGAGCATCCTAAAGTCGCCTCGGAATCCATCGATCAGGAGGCTCCCTTGAGCACCGACATGTTCTCTCTCCAAGGCAAGGTCGCGATCGTCACGGGCGCATCGCGAGGCATCGGACGATCCATCGCACTTGGCTTCGCCGCCGCGGGTGCCGACGTCGGCGTCGCCGCTCGCAGCGAAGGCGACCTCAAAGAGCTGGCCGATGAGATCTCGGATCTCGGACGGCGCGCGGTTGTCCTCCCTACCGACGTCACGAGTCGCGACCAGATCCAGAACATGGTCGACACGTGCGTCGCCGAATTGGGCGGGCTCGACATCCTCGTCAACAACGCCGGCGGGACGCGCTTCATGTCTCCCCTCGTCGGACTTCGGGCAGACGGATGGGACAAGGTGATCGGCTTGAATCTCGATTCGGTCTTCCACGCAACGCAGATAGGGGCGAACGCGATGCTTGAACGCGGAGGTGGATCGATCATCCAGATCGCTTCCGTCGCAGGTATCTCGGGGGCCCAGGGGCTGTCGTTCTACTCCGCTG
>JAXDJP010000318.1:0-4917 GCA_034665645.1 Actinomycetota bacterium
GGGGGGGGCCACCGGCGGTAACAGGAGTGGGAGTTCCCGAAGGGCCTGGTGATAATTGGTCGCCAACTCGTGACGTCGTGCGATGAAATCCTCTATCCGCGCTAGTTGGCTCGTGCCGAGCGCGGCGTGGATGTCCGTGATCCGGTAGTTGTATCCAAGCTCCTCGACCTCGAAGTACCAGGGGGCAACCTCGGGTTTCCTCGTGATCCCGTGATTCCGGAAACGTCTGAGCCGGTCGGCGAGCTCGTCAGAGTTCGTGGTTATCGCGCCGCCTTCACCCGTCGTGATCGATTTCACGGGATGGAAAGAGAACGTGCACATGTCCGAGTGCGCGCAGTTCCCAACGGGGCCGTCGGGAGTCATCGCTCCCAATGCCTGGGCGGCATCCTCGATAACGACTCGGGGACGCGAGGGGAGCCGAGAGAGGTCCGCCGGGAGTCCGCTGTAATGAACCGCGATCAAGGCGTCCATATTCTCGGGAACGCGCGAGAGATCCAGATTCAGGGTCGCGGGGTCGATGTCGACGAAGACCGGTTTGGCGCCGACATAGAGCGCGCATGCCGCGCTCGCCGAGAAGGAGAGCGTCGATGTCGCTATCACGTCCCCGGTCCCCAAACCGGCCGCAGCTACCGCTGCATGAAGCGCCGCGGTTCCGTTCGCCACCGCCACCGCGTGTTTGACGCCGAGGTAGGACGCTAGTTCCTCCTCGAACTCCTCAACGAACGGGCCCTGCGTCAGCCAATCGCCTCGCAACACGCGAACGATGGCTTCGATGTCTCCTTCGTCGACCGACTGCCGGCCGTAAGGGATCATTCGAAGAAGGCTCTGATCTGCTCCACGCCCAGCCACGAATCGTTCGTGCCGCTCGAATAGACCCATCCGTCCTCGAGCGGCTTACCGTCGGCCCACGCGTCGCTGTCGGACCACCACGGGTGTTCGGGGAGGACGACGTAGTTGTCTTCGGTCGCGACGGTGTGACGCGATTCGTCAACGGTGATGAGGGACTCATGGAGCTTCTCACCGGGACGGATCCCGACGATCTTGGTGGGGACGCCGGGAGCCATCGCTTCCGCGAGGTCTGTGATCTTGACCGACGGGATCTTGGGAACGAAGACCTCGCCTCCGCGAGCCTCTGCAAGTGCGTGCAGTACCAACCCCACCGATTGCTCGAGCGTTATCCAGAACCGCGTCATCCGTTCGTCCGTGATCGTGAGTTCTCCCGCTTCACGCTGCCTTTTGAATAGAGGGATCACGCTTCCCCGGGAGCCTGCGACGTTGCCGTACCTGACACAGGAGAAGGACGTGGGTTGGTTCGCGGCATATGCGTTCCCTTGAACGACGATCTTCTCGGCGCACAGCTTCGTCGCGCCGTAAAGGTTCACGGGATTCACTGCCTTGTCGGTCGACAGCGCTACGACCTTGGGGACTCCCGCATCGATCGCGGCATCGACGATATTTTCGGCGCCGATCACGTTCGTTTGGACGGCCTCGAAGGGGTTGTACTCGCAGGCCGGCACCTGTTTCATTGCCGCTGCGTGGACGATCACGTCCACCCCTTGAGCGGCGCGGAGGAGCCTTCTGCGATCCCTGACGTCTCCGAGCATGTAGCGGAGACGGTCGTCGCCGAGCTCTTCCCGCAATTCCGATTGCTTCAGCTCGTCGCGGCTGAACACCCGGATCACGCAATCCTTCGTGTTGCTCAAAACGTGGTTGATGAACGCCCTGCCGAAGGACCCGGTCCCTCCGGTCAAGAGGACCGTCTTTCCCTCCACCTGATCGATCGTTCCCGTCATCGCTACCTTTCCGGATGTACTCCTGAGGCGAGCGACTACGGTAGCTGAAGAGACGCTCCCGAGCGACTCACAGCCGCGCGCCGAGCTCGACTGCGAGGGCCAAAGATAGGATGCAGGCGTGAATGATGGGGGCGCCGTCGAGCCGCCCGTACTGGCCTCGCCGGGCGACGCGCCGGGTCGCCGCATCTTCCGCAACACCCTCCTGAACGGCGCCAGCTACATGCTCACCTTGGGCCTGGGCTTCGTCCTCGTCCCCATCGCCATCCACCATCTAGGGAACGACTCCTACTCGATCTGGGTGCTCATCGGGTCCTTCTCGGTCTCGAGCGGGTATCTCAGCCTGGCCGATCTCGGGCTTCAACAGAGCATCGTCAAGTTCGTGGCGGAAGCATCGGCCCGCGGCGACAAACGCGAGATCGATCGGATCGCGAGCTCGGCTTTCGCCGTTTTCTGTGGGGTCGGAGTGCTGGCCCTCGCCGTGGTCGCGATCGTCGCCTACGTGGGCCTTGGATGGTTGAACGTTCCCGACAACCTGCGTACGCCGGCGCAGTTGCTGCTCGCTCTGATCGGCATAGAGGCCTTCGTCGGGCTTCCTGCCCTCGCGTTCGAGGGGACGCTCGAAGGACTCCAGCGTTACGCGTTCATCCGCCTCGCCGATCTGGCCCGTCAGATCACTTACACGGTTTGGGCATTGGGAGCTTTGTTCACAGGTCACGGCGTCGTTGCCTTCGGAGCCGCGATGACGATCGGTGGGCTCGTTGGAGGGGTCGGTTACTACATCGCGGCACGCCGCGCGGTCCCGGGACTATCGATATCCATCGGCAACGTGGAGCGCGATTCCATCCGGAAACTCGTCAACTTCGGAGGATGGGTGTTCGTCGGGAAGCTGAACGGAGTCATCTGGCATCAGATGGACAAGGTCATCTTGGCCGCAGTCGTCACGAGTACCGCCTTGGCGGGATACGACGTCGCGTACAAGATCCAAGCTACGGCGGCGGTCGTATTGTCCATCACTGCCTCGGCCATCATGCCCGCCGCGTCCGCACTTTCGGCGATCAAAGACAACGCGCGACTCGAACAGTTGCTGTTGCGAGGTACTCGTTACACGATCGCCCTGTCGCTACCGATCGTGATCGGCGCCATGTTGATGGCGAAGCCGTTCATCGAACATTGGGTCGGCCCTCAGTTCACCGACGTGGCCGCCGCAACTCGGCTCTTCCTCGTCTATCAATTCCTGGCGAGCTCGTCAGCTATAGCGAACACGATGCTGTTCGGGTTCGGAGACGTGAAGATCTGCACGTTGTACGCATCTCTGGCGGCGGCGATCAACCTGGTCGTCTCGATCTTCCTGGCCCAGTTCTGGGGACTCGAAGGAGTCATCGCCGGAACACTCGTAGGACACGCCATCACGACGCCCCTTTTCATCCACAGGATGATGCGCCACCTCGACATCTCTCTCGGCACATTCCTGAGAGGGACGATCGTTCCGCTCCTTCCCTGGGCCGCTGCGTTCGCGATCGTGCTCCAACTGATCAAAAGCGCCTTGCCTCCAACGAATCTCTTTGCGGTTCTGATCGAGTGTGTCGTCGCGTTGGGTGTCTACGCCACCGGCGTCGCATTGGTGGCGATGTCCGACGAGGAGCGACGAACGGTATTCGGTTTCTTCAAAAGCGCCCGCGTTACTTAGTCGAGGTGTCCTTTACAGACGGGTGATGCGTTCCGATGCCCGCCGCCCGAGCGCGTTGCAACAATCCAGGATCCTGCGCGCGTCCGATGCCAGGAGCTCCCAATCAACCTGCGCCTGGGGCACGAAGATAACGACGAGATCGAAGTCCTGGATCGTCTCGGAAGTGAGCTCGATCGAACGGAAGGTCGTCCCCGCCACCTCGACTTCCGGAACGAGCGGATCGTGATATTCGATGGCCGCTCCTCGCTCTTGGAGGGAAGCCAGGATCTTGAGGCCGGCCGATTCGCGCGTGTCCTCGGTGCCACCTTTGTACGCAACGCCCACCCCGAGGATCTTGGCGTTCCGGATCGACTTGCCTTCATCGTTCAACAACAGCCCGGCCCGATCGATGACGTGCCGCGGCATCTCAGAATTGATGGCTTGAGCCAACTCAACGAAACGAACCTCGTGCGAGCGCGTTTGGCGAACGCGCCAGGAGAGGTAAGAGGGGTCGAGAGGGATGCAATGGCCTCCCCACCCGGGGCCCGGCCAGAACGGAACGAAGCCGAACGGTTTCGTTGCCGCGGCCTCGATCGCTTCCCAGATGTCGACCCCAAGATCGTGCGAGTAAAGCGCGAGTTCGTTCACGAGAGCGATGTTGACGTGGCGGAACGTGTTCTCGATGAGCTTGGACATCTCGGCTTCTCGCGTTCCCGATACCGGTACCACCTTCGGAACGACTTGCTGATAGAGAGCGGCCGCGACGCGCGTCGACATCTCATCGATGCCTCCGACGATCTTGGGGATGTCGGTGAAGTTGTGCGTGGGATTGCCCGGGTCTATGCGCTCCGGTGAATAGGCGAGCAGGAAATCCTCGCCCGCGACAAGCCCACCGGCCTCGAGGAGAGGCAACAGCAGTTCTTCCGTGGTTCCGGGATACGTCGTGCTCTCGAGTACGAACAGCGACCCCGGTTTCAACACCTTGGCGAGCTCCTCGCCCGCGAACACCACCCTCGAAAGATCCGGTTGCCCCTTCGCCAGCGGAGTCGGCACGCAGATGATCACCGCGTCTGCCTCTTTGAGCGGTTCGAAGGAGGTGCTGGCTCGGAGACGGCCGGACGCTCGCAGAGGAGCGACATCCTCGTCGGGAACGTCCATGAGGTGTGAGCGTCCGGCCTCGAGGGCGGCCACCTTCTCCTCTCGAAGATCGACGCCGACGACGTTGAAGCCGGCCTGCGCATACGCGACGGCGATCGGCAGCCCCACGTAGCCGAGGCCCACGATGCCGATCGTCCCGCTGCGCGCCTCGATACGTCCCAGCAGCGCTTCGAAATCCTGTGCCATCGATGAATTCCCCCAGATCGGGCGGTGTAGTCGGCGCCGGCCACGAGCCCAGCGGTGGTGGCTAAAGGTTACCTTCGAGCCCGCACCGCCGGACCTAGAACGATGACGCCGTCC
>JAXDJP010000319.1:0-3599 GCA_034665645.1 Actinomycetota bacterium
AGGGGCCCCCGCCCGAGAGTACGAACGCGGTCCGCTCCGAGCGCCGCGACGCGAGGCGTCGCAACCACTGCGCTCGCGATACGGACTTCCTAGTCTCCGACGGTCCCATAGCGCAATTATCGACCCACACGGCGACAAACCTGAACGATGTGCCCCACGAGAAAGCGGCCCCCGGACGGGGACCGCTTCACCAACTAGGGACTTTCTGACGCTCGGTCGGATCGGGACCTAGCGCGATGCCTTCTTCTTCGCCGCCGCTGTCTTCTTGGCGGCTTGCTTGCGCGCCGCCGCGGCCCTCGACTGCGCTTGCTTGGCGGCGGCGGAGCCTTGCTTGCGGGCCGCTGCCGTTCCCGACGAGGCAGCCTTCTTGGCCGCACCGGCGGCTTTCTTGGCGCTGCTGCGAACCTGCTTCATCTCTTTGGACCCGGTCACGGTCTTGGCGTTCTTGCGCGACCGGTCGACCGCCGTCTTGAGGAGGGCGACTCCGGCCCCAGCCGCGACCTTCACGGCCTTCTCGGCCGCCTGAGCCTGCTTCTTGGCGGTCTTCGCGTCGCGGGTTTTTGCAACTTCCTTGGCGGTCTTGGTAGCGGTCGATGCCGCTTTCCGGCCGACCTCGCCGAGGCCCTTGGCGACCTTGCCCAGCTGCTTTCGGGTCTCGGCCGCTTGCTTAGAGGCCTTGCTCGCGCGTGCCATATGACTCCCTCCTAGATCCTTGGACCCGCCCACGGTACCGCGTGCCCGAAGCGCTTACAGAACGCCTACCTGTTCAGATGGATCCTGACCCACGTCCTCTCCCCACACGACGGGCACCGCAGCCACGACGAGTGGTAGCGGATCAACGGGAGATGGAAATGGATGGGAACCATGAGTGCCGCAAGTTCGACATACGAGACTCGGGTTTCCTCGCGGCAAGAAGAGCACTCGACGGTGCACGAGAACGGCTTCCTCTCTGACGCGCTGTAGAGCGCGTAGCGACCCGGGGTCCGCTCTTCCGGCGCATCCGCGCTCACGCCGCGGTCTCTCCCACGAGGGCGCGTGCCACGGCTCGATACGCCTCGGCCCCCGGATGGCGGGGCGCGTAAGCAAGGATCGATCTTCCCGCCTGAGACGCCTCCGCGAAACGGATCGATTTCTTCACCGGCGGCTCGAGCACCTTCACGTCGTAACGCGCCCCGACATCCTCCAGGACGCGGCGCGCGTGGTTAGAGCGCCCGTCGTACATCGTCGGGATCACACCGGCGATCTTCAGATCTGGATTCGTGAAGTGCCGGATGTCGTTCACCGTCTCGAGTAATTGCCCGACACCCCGATGCGAGAGAGCTTCGCACTGCAGCGGGATCACGACCTCGTGCGCCGCGGTCAAAGCATTGATCGTGAGGATGCCCAAGGACGGGGGGCAATCGATCAAGATGTAGTCGTAACGGCCGTCGATCTCGCGCAGAGCGCGCTCGAGCGCGTACTCACGTCCCGTCTTGGTTAGGAGCACGGCCTCGGCCCCCGCAAGGTCGATGTTCGCGGGTACGAATTCGATCTCGTGCGACAAGATGACCTTTTCGATCGGCAGTCGCCTGACCAGCACATCGTTGATCGTCTCGTCTAGCTCGTCGGGGTCCACTCCCAGCGAAAACGTAAGAGCGCCCTGCGGATCCATGTCGATAGCAAGAACCGCATGACCGAGTTCCGCCAGTGCAGCGGCGATCGAGAGAGTGCTGGTGGATTTCGCAACGCCCCCTTTTTGGTTGGCGAAAGCGATAACTCGAGCCATCAGGGCGCGGCCTCTTGGTCCTCCACGTCGTCGGGCAGAGGTAGTCGCATCCCGATGCGAGAGAACAGTGACATCACGTCGTTCGCTCGCCATCCTCTGTCGCGCAGCTCGAGGACCAAACGATCGGCGACCGCGCCGAACTCTTCGTCGTCAACGGATTCGTAGCCGTCGAGGAACCCCCGCGCGTAATCCCACGAGACGTAATCGTCCGGGTCGGGATCGAAAGCGGGTTCGTGGATCGGCGACTCCCCCGCCTCGAGAAGTTCCTGCAGGTTCCCCGACAGGAGGTCCCACGCGAGGAAATGATCTTCCTGGCAGTCGGGACAGTAGAAAACGGCGCCTCGGATCCCGCGGGGGCCGAGCAACGACTTAAGGGTTTCGACGTCTACGAGGTCCTGTTGCAGCGCCTCGCGCTCGCTCTCGCCGAGCGGCGCATTCTCGTCAAACTCCTCTTCTTCCATCGCCCCATCGTAAGGGTTCGTGAGACGAAGGGCTTTAAACGCTCCCTAGATACGCGTCGAGGATGCGCTGACCCCAGAAGATCGCTACGACGCTTCCGAGGGCCAAGAAGGGGCCGAAAGGCAACATCGTCTTCCGGTCGCCGCCCCTGAACAGCAGCGTGAAGATCCCGATCAGGCCGCCCGTGAGAAAAGCCAGGAACATGGCGAGCAAAACGAGGCCGGGTGCGCCGAGGTAGCCCACGAAGGTCCCCAGGACGAAACCGAGCTTCACGTCGCCCATCCCCATCCCGGCGGGCACGATGAACGCCACGACGAAGAAGAACCCGCCGAAGATCAGCGCTCCCATCGCCGCCGTGAAGAGACGGTGGGGCTCCCCGTCGGCAAGGGCCGCAGCGATCAGGCCCACCCACCCGACGACGAAGGCGGGATAGATGATCCTGTTCGGGAGTAGCTGATGCTCTAGGTCGATCACCGACAAGACGACCAGTGTCCAGAAGAGTGCTGCGTACAAGAACGCCTCGGGCGTGAACCCGAACTTCCACGCGGCCAGTCCGAACAGCAAACCCGTGCCGAGCTCTATCAGCGGATACCGGATCGAGATGCGCTTGCCGCACCCGTGGCACTTGCCCCTCAAGAACAGATAACCGAAAACGGGGATGTTCTCCCACGCCGGGATCATGCGACCGCACTCGGGGCATTTGCTGCGCCCACCAAGCGACTCTTTGCGCGGGATCCGGTAGGCGGCGACGGTGGCGAAGCTCCCGAAGATGAATCCGAGGATCACCGCGAAAACAACGAGCGCCGTTTCTTCTGCGGAGATGGCGGCCGCCTACTCAGGGTCGCCGATGTGGTGGCGGATCCGATCCAAGAGCGTTTTCGATTCGAACGGCTTCATGATGACGTTGTCCGGGCCGATCGACCCATCGAATATCTGATGAGCGTCGGGCTTGCCCGTTACCACGATGATCGGGATACCCGACGTCGATGGGTGCTCGCGCATCTCGTCGAACATCCGGCCCCCGGACACGTCGGGCATCATGAGATCGAGCAGGATGAGGTCGGGTCTCCTGAACTCCGCCTTCGTCAGCCCCTCAAGCCCATCGCGGGCTTCCATCACGTCGTAGCCCTCTGATTCGAGGATGAATTTCTCCAGCTCACGCACCGCTTCTTCGTCCTCGACCAGCAAGATCGTCTTCGCCATGACGAAACGGTATCAATTTCCACGCGCGGGATGCCGATACCTCAAAAGCATGGACGTTATGGGGGGTTCTGAGACAGCTACCTCGATACGAAGTGGAGATCCGGTGGAGCGTTTAGGCGAATTGAGAGAAAGCGTACGCAGCGGGCACTACAGCGTCCCTGCACGAGCCGTT
>JAXDJP010000320.1:0-6190 GCA_034665645.1 Actinomycetota bacterium
TCCGGTGAAGGGAGGGAGACATCGATTTCATCGCGTCGATGCCGAGCGCTTTCAGATGGGCTTCTGCCTCTTCGTAGCCCACTATCGATCCGGGCTCGCGGGGGCATCGCCCAATGTGACGGAAACCTGCAGCGATTCGGCTCCCTCGTCTGGGACGAGTTCGTAGGTCTCAACGGAGCCCGTCGTTAAGACATCCGACAACACCGGTTCGAGGATCTTCAGCTGTGCGGCGGGCCCTCGCACCTGGATGTTCCGGACTGGAAACTTGATGGAGACGGAAGCGTCCGATTTGGCCTTTCGGATCTGTGTAAGGACAAGAACCGCTGCGTCGAACCCGCCCTCGTCCTCTCCCTCTAATTCATCGGGGGACGGCCACGGCGAGGTGTGGATCGAGCCTTGGGGCTCGGCCCCCTGGTTCCACACCTCTTCAGTTGCGTAAATGAGGACGGGTGCCAGCAGGCGGAGGACTACGTCCAACGCCAATCGCAAAGTACCGATAGCGGAGGCGTCGCCCTCGTAGGCCCTCGCCTTCGATAGTTCGAGATAGTTATCGGTGAAATCGGACCAGAACCAACTCTCCGTCACCGCGAGAGCCGCCGCGTGATCCCACGCCGACCACCGCCTGTCCGCCTCTTCGACGACCTTCCTAAGTCGCGCGATCAAAGCTCTGTCTAGCGGATGAGTCGGAGACGCGCCGGCCCCCTCGTAGCCCCTGATCAAGCGCGAGGCGTTGAGGAGTTTCGTGACGAGCCTTTTCCCCTCGCGCAGCACGTTGTTGTCGAACGTGGTGTCGACGCCCAACTTCGCCGAAGCCGACCAGTACCGAACGGCGTCCGCACCGAACTCTTCCAGCATCGCGGTCGGCACCATCGCGTTCCCCTTGGACTTGCCCATCTTCTTGCGGTCGGGATCGAGGATCCAACCGCTGATCGCAACGTCGGACCAAGGGATCGATCCGTCCTCGAGGTAAGACCTGGTGATCGTCACGAAGTCCCATGTGCGAATGATGTCGTGCGCGTTCGGTCTCAGGTTGTTCGGATAGAGAGCTTTGTGACGGTCGAGATCATGTGGCCACCCCGACGGGATCAGTGGGGTGAGCGCAGAAGTTGCCCACGTATCGAAGATGTCGGGATCGCCGACGAAACCGCCCGGCGCGCCTCGTTGATCCTCCGTATAGCCGGGGGGGGCCTGCTCCGAGGGGTCGATGGGGAGCTCTTCCGGCGCCGGAAAGAACTTCTTGTCGTAGTCGACGTGGCCGTCGTCGTCGACCGCGTACCAAACCGGGATCGGGACGCCGAAATAACGCTGGCGGCTAACGCACCAATCCAGATTCAGACCCTCGACCCAGTCCTCGTACCTCTTCCGGAACATGTCTGGGTGCCACGCGATCTTGCGCCCCTGTTCGATGAGTTGTTCTTTCTTGTCCATGACGGGGATGAACCACTGGCGCGAGACGACGAACTCCAAGGGCCGTTCGCCCTTTTCGTAGAACTTCACCGGGCGACGGGTTTTCTCCGGCTCGCCGTCCAGAACCCCAGCTTCCTCGAGCATCTCGGCGACCGCGCGTCGCGCTTGATTGATCGACAACCCGACGAGTTTGTCGTGGAAGGTCTTAGCTCGTTCGGGATCGTTCGAGAGCCACGGGCTCTCTCCCCAGGGAGCCGCCAAGATCGATCCGTTGCGCGCTATGACCTCTCTGGCCGGCACGCCGAGCTCGCGCCACCATTCGACGTCCTGAGCGTCGCCGAAGGTGCAGATCATCAGGATGCCGGTCCCCTTCTCGGGGTCGGCTGCTTCGTCGGCGATGATCGGGACGGGTGCCTCGAACAGCGGGGTGATGGCGTTCTTGCCGATCAGGTTCGCGTAACGCTTGTCGTCGGGGTGCGCGGTGACGGCGATACAAGCCGGTAGTAATTCGGGCCGGGTCGTCGCGATGTGGAAGTCGCCGCCGCCCTCGACGTCGAAACGGATCTTGTAGAACGCTCCGTCGCGTTCCCTGTCCTCGACCTCTGCTTGGGCCACAGCCGATTGGAAGTCGACGTCCCACATCGTAGGAGCGTCTCGGAGCTCCGCGTGTCCCTTCTTGACGAGGTTCAAGAACGAAAGCTGGCTCACATAACGCGACCGGCGGTTGATCGTTGCGTACGTCTCGTTCCAGTCGACGGACAAGCCGAGAGTTTGGAAGACCTCTTGGAACTTCTTCTCGTCTTCCTGAACCACCTCGTCGCAGAGCTCGATGAAGTTAGTCCTAGAAACCGAGAGGACATCTCCCTCCCGGCCCCATTCGAGCTTGAGGTCGTCGTCGTAAGGCAGCGTCGGGTCGCAGCGGACGTTGAAGACGTTCTGGACACGCCGCTCCGTAGGAAGGCCGTTGTCGTCCCATCCCATGGGATAGAAGATGTTGTCGCCCTTCATCCGGCGATAACGAACCATCAGGTCCGTGTGCGTGAACGAGAACATGTGGCCGATGTGGAGCGAACCGCTGACGGTCGGCGGCGGGGTGTCGACTACGAAGGTTTCGTCTCGCCCCCTGGTTGGGTCGTACCGGTAAACGCCCGCCTTCTCCCAGTACTCGGCCCAGCGGATCTCCATCTCACGAAGGTCCGGGCCCTTTCCTTTACCTTTCGCCATCAGCCCCTACCCCCACTTTTGTAATTTTCGTATGCACTCCTGCGAACGAAAACTACAAAAGTTGGTCCGGTGGTCATCTCACTCCAATCACGAATCGCGCAAAGACCGTGTCATCTTCCCGCCTCGAGCCGATCGTCGCGTAATCGAGCGACTCAAGGATCGGTTTCACCTTGGTTTCGTACGTGGGATCTGGGTCATCCGCCGCGAAGAATGTGACGGTCTCCACGAGCTGTGGAATGACGGTCAGATCCAAGTAAACGAAGGGAGCGTATCCGTCTCCCAGGACCGCTGAACTCCGGTCGAAGCGCTCTGATCCGGCGAGCGTCGTGGCGCCATCGAGAGCGTCGCTCAGCGCGCCGTCTCCGAATGCGGCGACAAAGCGGTCTCCTCCCAGCACGTAGATAGGTCGGGGCAGCCCGCGTTCGATGGAGAAACCCGTCAGTCCGCCCCTCTCCGCGTCCTCCGTCGTGGTCGGCGTGGATGACTCGATCGCTTCGCGGAGTCGAGCGACCGCGGCGACGGTCTTGTCGGCATCGCTCGACTCGATCGATATAGCGCCGCCGATGTCCGCGATCTTCGTTCCCTCTACGAATAGACCCGCGTTTTGCATCCACGAGAGCACGTCGTCGTGGAGGTCGAGGCCGGTCTCCTTTCGGAACGCTCTTTCGATGTCGTCATCGAGGAGACCGGTGGAGTTCCGTCTCACGGCATCCCGGATGGCCTCGACCGTGTCACCGAGCTTCGGGATCCCGAGCCCCAACCACGTCGACGATGGAAACTGGGAGACGATCCGTTCAGAGCTGAGATTGGAGATCACCTCGCTCAGAGCGGGGTCGTCCGGAACCTTTGTCGATGCCTCAAGAACCACCGCGTCCGATCGAGCATGCAGAGATAGAGCAACGGGTCCGGCCGCCGCGAGTGCGTCGATGCCGGATGCCGCTTCCTTAGGAAAGACGTGGCTCCGTTTCAGCGGCCCGGAAAGTCGCCGGGTGTCCAGATAGAACTCCGCTATCCGGTCGTCTTCGAAATCTTCGGTTGCCTTCGTGTACGCGGAAACTTCTGAGAGTGAATCGCCTTTCGAGGAGTCGACCGCGAGTTTGAAGGCCTTCTCGGTCCCGAAGACAAGGAAGTCGTTTATGAAGCCGACGACCACGGGGTTTCCCTCCAAAGTTGAATAGTCGACACCCTGATACGTCGCGGAGGTGGCGGTAACGTCTTCCGCGGCCAGCACCTTGTCGACGGCGTCCTGCGCCTTCTGTTCGTTCCTCACGTTGAACAAGAGCGCGCCGTCGGGTGAGAACCCCTGCGTTTCTATTCCGGGCGTTTGGAAGAAGATCGCTATCTGGTTCCCAAGCCATGGGTCGACGTCCTTTTCGAACGCCAGCCCGATCTTTTTCAATTGGGGATCGAGGACCTCGACGAGCGCATCCTTGGCCTCTTCGAAGTCGTCCCCGACTTGGGGAAACTTATCGAGCAGATCGTCGAGGGCCATCTTCTGGCTGGTCGAAGGACGTACGAAGACGCTGGCGTAAAGAACGGCGTCCGGAGGCACCAGCGCGATGGCCTTGTCCTCGGCCGGCCCCAGCACGGTGCGAGTAACGAAGAATGCGACCCCCGCCAGGACCGCGAGTGCGACGCCGGCGGCGATCCAGACCCGGGACTTCAATCAGGAAAGAAAGGCTAGGCCGTGCGCTCTCCACGAGCCGGCCGCTCGGAGCGCTCCTTGGCGCGAGGAACGAGCGTGGGGTTGACCTTTTCCAGGACAACGTCTCGGTTGATGACGCACTTGCCGACGTCGTCTCGACTAGGAAGGTCGTACATGACGTTCAGCAAGACCTCCTCGAGGATCGCCCTCAAACCGCGAGCTCCGGTCTTGCGCAACATCGATTGTTCGGCCACGGCCTCGAGTGCGTCTTCCGAGAACTCGAGCTCGACTCCGTCGTACTCGAAGAACTTGCGGTACTGACGGATCAGTGCGTTCTTGGGCTCGGTGAGGATGCTGATCAGCGCTTCCTTGTCGAGGTTGTGGACCGTTGTGATCACCGGAAGACGGCCGATGAATTCGGGGATGAGACCGAACTTCAGGAGGTCTTCGGGAAGAACGTGCTTAAGGACGTCACCGACGTCTCGCTCTTCCGTCGTTCGCACGTCCGCGCCGAAGCCGATCCCTTTCCTACCGATGCGGCTCTCGATCATCTTCTCGAGTCCTGCGAACGCTCCCCCACAGATGAACAGCACGTTCGTGGTGTCGATCTGGATGAACTCTTGGTGGGGGTGCTTGCGTCCTCCTTGCGGGGGAACGCTTGCCGTGGTGCCTTCGAGGATCTTGAGCAGTGCCTGCTGCACACCTTCACCAGACACATCACGGGTGATCGAAGGGTTCTCGCTCTTGCGCGCGATCTTGTCGATCTCGTCGATGTAGATGATGCCCGTCTCGGCGCGCTTGACGTCGTAGTCGGCGGACTGGATCAACTTCAGCAAGATGTTCTCGACGTCCTCACCCACGTACCCGGCTTCGGTCAACGCGGTTGCATCCGCGATAGCGAACGGGACGTTCAGCATCCGGGCCAGGGTCTGAGCGAGGAGCGTCTTTCCGCAACCGGTAGGGCCGAGCAGGATGATGTTCGACTTCGCAAGCTCGACGTCCCCGTCCTGGCGAGCGCCGACCTGGATGCGCTTGTAGTGGTTGTAAACCGCTACGGACAAGACCTTCTTCGCCTGTTCCTGACCGACGATGTAGTCGTTGAGGAACTCGTAGATCTGCTTGGGCTTGGGAAGATCCTCGAGCTTCAGTTCGGGTGTTTCGGCGAGCTCTTCCTCGATGATCTCGTTGCAGAGGTCGATGCACTCATCGCAGATGTAGACGCCGGGGCCCGCGATGAGTTTCTTGACCTGCTTCTGGGATTTACCGCAGAAGGAGCATTTGAGAAGATCGCCACCGTCCCCGAACTTGGGCACTCGATTCCCCCTTACGCCTCTGGATCCTCAACGGGCGAGATCTGAGGCTCTTTGTCTCTAGCGATCCTCGTTGGCTCCCCGGGCATCAACGCTTCGCCTCTCTTTTCGGCAAACGTTCTGCTCGCGAGAACCTCATCGATAATACCGTAGCTTTTCGCCTCTTCCGAGGTCATAAAGCGGTCGCGATCTATGTCTTTCTCGACCTGTTCGATGCTTTGTTTCGTGTGATCCGAGATGATCTCGGCCATCCGCCTCCGAAGCGCAAGAACTTCGCGAGCTTGGATGTCGATGTCTGCAGGCGTGCCGGAGAACCCGGCCGATCCCTGGTGGATCATGATCTTGGAGTTAGGTAGCGCGTAGCGCTTGCCTTCCTTACCACCCAAGAGCAGGATCGCCCCCATCGACATCGCCATCCCCACGCACATCGTCGAGACATCGGGCTTGATGTACTGCATCGTGTCGTAGATGGCCATCCCCGCGTAGACCTGGCCCCCGGGAGAGTTGATGTAGAGGTTGATGTCCTTGTCTGGGTCCTCTGACTCCAGATGAAGCAATTGAGCAACGATGAGGTTCGCGACCTGATCGTCGATCGGCGTTCCGA
>JAXDJP010000321.1:0-3959 GCA_034665645.1 Actinomycetota bacterium
CGCTCTCGTTCCGAGGTCTACGGGATGTGGGCTCGCGAAGAATCCCGGTACGAGGCGTCGGCGGCCAGGTCTGCCGAGCGAGCCGCACTGGTTGCCGTAACGCTCGACGAGATAGGTCACTCCACGGACGAGGACGTGGTCCCAGAGCACACGAGGTGGATCACCAACCTCATAGGTGAACGCGCCGGGGACGTCGCGTTGGGGCCGATGTTCCTGGCCCGCCTCGGCGACTGGGTCGAAGGGCACGGGGGAGGCTTCTTCGGGGAGAGAGCGGCTCGCATCGCCGAACTGGGGAGCCAGGAAAGAGACGCTGTGCGATTCCCCTCGGAGCTGCCGGGCTCTCCCCCGTTCGAGCGTCTCCACACCCCGGAGCTCGACGCTCCTGGCGAAGTGAAGTTCACGTTCGGGATCCTTGCCGACATGCATATCGGATCGCCGTCGGCGAGGCGCATGGTGGAGGCGGCGATCGACGACCTCAACCGCTCCGGTGCCGAGTTCGTGATCCAGTTGGGCGACATCACCGACCACGGAGCCAAAGAGGAGTTCGGTCGGGCCGCGGAGGTCCTCAGCAAGCTCGAGATCCCTTACTGGACCATGATGGGGAACCACGACGTTTACTCGATCCCCGAAGAACGCTTATCGGGACGCGAATACTTCAAGGAAACGTTTGGCCGGGACCCCGACGGAGTGTTGTTCGATCACGATGGCGTGAAGTTCGCAGTCCTCGACTCGGTGGAGCACGCAGCTTCTCCGTTCCCTCCCTACAACCTCGTGACGGGGGCGTTCGTCGAGGGGCCGGGAGGCGCGATCGTTTGCGGAGCGCTCTCTTATCCGCAACACGACCTCCTCGCGGAGATCGCCGGCCCCGGGGGCGGGCCGGCGTTCGTGTTCCTCCACCATCCACCGCAACCCTTCACGGGTTTTCCTCCCATCTTGTTCGGGCTTCGCGAAGAGGACGCCGGCCGGCTGCACGCGGTCGTGGACTCCGGCAATGTTTGGGGTGTGTTCGCCGGACACACACACCGCAACGCCTTGACGCGCACCTACGGCACCGTGCCGGCCATCGAGGTTGGCATTCCCCGCGACTACCCCTACGGGTACGCATTGGTCGACGTCACCGAGTCGGGATACCGGTACCGGTTCGTCCAGCTCTCGGACGACGATCTCTTGCGCCATGCATACGAGCACGCGAGCGCGATCCACCGGCGTTATGGAGGAGGGCGGGCCGAGGAACGCGCGTTCAGTTGGACGGCTCCTTAGGAGTCTCGCGCTCCGGAGGTAATGAACCGCCCTGCAACGGAACGGAACAAGCGGGGGAAGATCAGCTTCGGAAACTGAAAGAGGTAGAACCAGCGCGGGACCATGATCTCGGTCTTTCGTTTCCCGATCGCCGACAGGACCGCGCGCGCGACGTCTCCTGCATTCCCCACACCGCGGCGCAAGATCGGGTGGGAGAGAAGCGCGGTCTGCGGGAATCCCTCGGTCGGTATGGGGCCGGGCTCGATCGACGTGACGAAGATCCCTTTCTTGCGGAGGTCGAAGCCCACGGCCTCGGACCACCCAACGAGGGCGAACTTTGACGAGCAGTAGGTGGAGCTTCCGCCGTAGGCGATCCGGCCCGCGACCGACGCCACGTTGATGACGTGAGAGGGTGCCGAGGACTCGAGCAGCGGAAGCAGCGCGGCGGTGCACCATACGGCTCCGAAGAAATTCGTCCGGAAGACCTCCTCTAGGTCATCGAGGGAGGCCGCACCCTGAAACTCCGAGCCTCGTGAGATGCCCGCGTTGTTCACGAGGACGTCACACCGGCCATAGCGAGTCCGAACCTCATCCGCGAGACGATCCACGTCGGAGCGCTCGGAGACATCCGTCACGACGTAGGAGTGAGCCGGGCCGGACGGTTGTGGCAGACCCGCCACCAGGTCGCGCAGACGTTCCTCGCGTCGAGCGGCGACACAGACCGTCGCTCCGGAGGCCGCCAGGTCGGCGGCGATCCTCTTACCGAGGCCGCTAGAGGCCCCCGTCACGACGCACACCCTGCCCGCTAGATCCATGTTCGTCCCTTTCGCGACGTTATGTAGCGATGTGACAACGCGATGTTTCTGCCCCTGCTTCGAGGGTAGATAAGACCACGCTGTAGACCGTCTTCAACCAACCTCGAAAGGGGATGGGTATGTTCATTCTTTGGCTCATCATCGTGGGGATCGTGATCGGCGTTCTCGCAAGGCTTCTACTCCCCGGCCGCGATCCGATCGGGTTCGTGGGAACGATCCTCGTAGGCATCGTCGGCGCCGTGGTCGGTGGCCTCTTGTGGGATGCGATCTTCCCGAACAACGACAACCGCGGCGTCGCCGTGATCCCCGGGATCATCGTCGCCATGGCGCTCCTGTGGATCTACCGGAAGGTGACTGCGGGGCGTAACGCGTCAAGCGTGTAATCGTTATCCAACGAGGCCGGGCGGACCCGCGACCACCCGGCCCTCAAAGAAGGCCCCCGCTTCGGCGGGGGCCTTCTTGCTGTCCGGTTTAACCTTCGCCCGTGGAAGAGCACCTCTCGGACCCGAAAGTCGAACGCGTCGTGGCCGCAGGTGCCGCCCAGGGGATCGACGTCCGGCCCCATCGGTTTTCAACCGGTACTCGTACCTCCGCCGACGCGGCCCGCGAGGTCGGGTGCGACGTTGCCCAGATCGCGAAAAGCCTCGTCTTCCAAGCGGGCGGTGAGCCCGTCCTGTTCATCGTGTCGGGTGCCAACCGGGTCGACCTCGCGAAAGCCGCGGCGACGCTTGGCGGGCAGGATGTGAGCCGAGCCGACGCCGATGCGGCGAAGGAAGCGACGGGTTACTCGATCGGAGCGACTCCCCCCTTCGGGCACGCCCGGCGGCTCCGGATCCTCATGGACGAAGACCTCCTCCAGCACGAAGAGGTGTGGGCCGCGGGAGGTCGCCCCGACACGGTGTTCCCGGTGGCACCCGCCGATCTGGCGCGCGCATCGGGAGCGCTCATATGCACGCTGAAGGAATGACACTCCCGTAATCTCGCCTGATGGAACTGCAACGAACGATCCGGCCCGCAGCGCGCATCGATCTCTCTCTCACGCTGTGGCCTCTCGCTCACGGACCGATCGACCCGACGATGGCGGTGTCGCCCGGTGAGGTGTGGCGCGCGTCGAGGACTCCCGAAGGTCCGGTCACGATGCGATTAACCCAGCGAGGAACCGAGATCGCCGCGACAGCATGGGGGCCGGGCGCAGGGTGGGCTCTGGACCAAGCATCCGAATTGGTGGGAGTGGATGACGAACCCGGCCTGTTCGCGCCGGATCACCCGCGTCTCAAGCAGCTGTGCCGGCGATTGCAAGGGCTGCGCCTAACGCGCACTCGCCGGGTCGTCGAAGCTCTGGTGCCGACGATCATCGAACAACGCGTTCAGGGGATGGAGGCGCGCCGGAGTTACCGGAACCTCGTTTTCGCGATCAGCGTGGAGGCTCCGGGACCTCGCGCGCTGATGTTGCCGCCCGACCCCGCCGTCCTGGCTGGGATGCCCTACTTCGAGTTCCATCCGTTCGGTATCGAACGCCGCAGAGCGGACGTCATCCGGCGGGTCTGCGCGGCAGCCGATCGTCTGGAGGAGTCGACCAACATGGATGCGGACGAAGCATGTCGCAGGCTGGCCGGCGTCTCCGGCGTCGGACCCTGGACCTCGGCTTACTGCCGCAGGATCGCGCACGGTGACCCCGACGCCGTCATAGTCGGCGATTACAACCTGCCGGGCGTCGTTGCCTGGGTACTCGCCGGCGAACGGACCGCGGACGACGCCCGCATGCTCGAATTGCTCGAACCGTTCCGAGGTCAACGTGGACGCGCGATGGTGGTGATCGAGGCATCCGGTATCAGGCCCCGGCGCCGTGCGGCGCGCTCCCAGGCCTATCTCATCGAGAGGATCTAACTTCGGGCGGCTACCTCG
>JAXDJP010000322.1:0-12207 GCA_034665645.1 Actinomycetota bacterium
ACGACCGTTGCCTCAAGGAGATCGAAGGTGCGATAAACGAGGTGAACAAGGGGCTCGCCAAGGTTGAGGGCATCAAGAAGTTCCGCATCCTCGAGCGCGACTTCCTCCAGGAAGAGAACGAGATCACGCCGACGATGAAGGTCAAGCGCAAGCAGATAAACCAGCTCTACGACGAGGTGATCGAGGGCATGTACGACCGCGAGTCCCCGGCGGCCGCGGGAGCCAAGGCCCCCGTCCGCACCTAACCAAACATCTTTGTAATTCTCACAGGCGCGAGTGCCTCCGAGGATCGCAAAGAAACCGGAGGGCTAGGTCGCGACGGCAGGTATTGGGCCTCCCGAGGCGTATCCTTGGGGTGTCGAAATAGCGGCTACCTACAAGAAGGAGTCGACTCATGCCGATCACCGTGCGCGACGTGCGCGCTTTCAAGGAACGCGGCGAGCGCTTCGCCATGCTTACCGCCTACGACGCCCACTCGGCGAGGCTGCTGGACGAAGCCGGGATCCCCTTGATCCTCGTCGGGGACACCCTCGGGATGGTGATGCTCGGTTACCCGACGACCCTTCCGGTGACGATGGACGACATGATCCATCACACGAGCGCCGTGGTCCGGGGCCGCACCAACGCTCTCGTTATCGGCGACATGCCGTTCATGAGCTACCAGGGCTCCATGGAGGACGGCATCCGCAATGCCGGACGCTTCCTCAAGGAGGCCGGTGCCGGAGCGGTCAAGCTTGAAGGAGGTGACCGGGTCGTGGATCTGGTCGCGCACCTCACCGATTCGGGCATCCCGGTGATGGGCCACCTCGGTCTCACCCCTCAGTCCGTCAACCAGTTCGGCGGCTACCGCGTGCAAGGACGCGGCGAGGAGGCCTCACACCGTTTACTGGCGGATGCGAAAGCCCTCGAGGCCGCCGGGATCTTCGCCCTGGTTCTCGAGGCGGTCCCGGCAACGGTGGCCAGACAAGTGACCGAGAGCCTCACCGTCCCGACGATCGGGATCGGCGCCGGCCCCGACTGCGACGGGCAGGTTCTCGTGTGGCACGATTTCCTCGGCATCACGGACGGCAAGCTGCCCCGCTTCGTCAAGCGGTACGCCAACCTGGGCGAAGAGATCAAACAGGCGGCCGGCGAGTTCCGCAGGGAGGTCGCAGAGGGCGTTTACCCCGGCCCCGAGCATTCCTACGAGTAAACCGAGGCGTCACGACCGCTAAAGAGCGTCCCGCTACATCCCGATGTACGTGCTGAAATATGTCCGTGACTGAAGCGCGCTCTGAGGCGCCGAGAACCGTGCGCTGCCCCTCTTGTGGCGGCCTTAATCCCGCGTCTGCAGATTGGTGTGGACAGTGCTTGACGCCCTTCGCTCCGCCGGCCCCACCCACCCCGGATTTCGGATCGACCGGCGAGCGCCCCAAGGCGCGAGTGAGCCCCCTCCTGACCGGTGAGGATCCCACCCAAGTCGCTTCCGGAGTCGAACGTGGTGCTTTCAAGACGACCGATGCAGGGATCGTTTGGGTCTGCCGCGCGTGCGAGACGGAGAACCCGATCGATGCGTACCAATGCGCGGCGTGCGGGACGCCGTTCCGCGAGACGTTGAGGGAGCCGGAGCAGAAAGGACCGCAGCGCGATCCCGGCAAGACGGCGCTGTTCTCTCTGTTCTTTCCCGGCGCCGGGCATGCATACCTCGGTCAGTGGGGACAAGCGATAGCGCGCGGAGTCATCAGCGTGTGGGTCGTTTTCACCGCGCTGATGGGAGCCGTGCAAAAGAACGGGGGCCTCGCGATCGCGATCGTCTTCGGACTCGCGGCGACCGGGCTCTGGATCGCCTCGGCGCACGACGCTTATCGCGATGCCGAGGGGAACCACTCGCTCGTGCTGCTGAAGGGGAAGGTCTTCCTTTACGTCGTTATGGGCCTCTTACTGCTCTTGATCATGCTCTTGATCGGCGCCGGCTTCCAAGCTCGCAACCTCGGCGCCTAACCGCTCAAGCGAGGCGGACGGCTTCGATCACTCCTTGCGGGCCGGCGACGGACCAGGAGCCGCCGCGGTAAGCCGCGCCGGAGTCTCCGTTCCGGTCGAGAGCCAGTAACGCGGCTGAGGTTTTCTCGCGGGTCCCGAGGAAAGCGACCACGTCTTCGCACGCTTCCTGAGGTGATGCCCCTCGTTCCACTTCGCGCGCTACGCGGGCGCATGCGAGGTTGATCAGGAACAACTCGCCGACGCCAGAACCGACGACCGCGACCTTGTGGTCGGCATAGATGCCCGCTCCGAAGATGGGCGCGTCGCCTACGCGGCCCCGGAGTTTTCCGAACACACCTCCCGTGGAGGAACCCGCTGCGAGGTTTCCGTGATCGTCGAGCGCGACAGCCCCGACGGTGTCGACGAACTCGGGGGCACCGTAGCGACTGGGGTCGAGTTTGCCGGCCCGACGCGCGGCCTCCCATTTCTCGTGCTGTTCCGGTGTGGACGACGAAAGGTGCTCCATCGCGGTTCCGAGGTCCTCGGCACCCCGGCCTGTCACCAGAACGTGCGGGGTGGTCTCCATCACGAGGCGTGCCAGCGAGATCGGATGGCGCACCGTCACGTTGGCGACGCCGGCGACCCGGCCCGTAGCTCCGTCGACTATCCCCGCATCGAGTTCTAGCTCACCCATCACGTTGAGGACGGCGCCGAAACCGGCGTTGAGACGCGGATCGTCCTCGAGGATGCGGACCGCCAGCTCGACGAGGTCGGTGGATCGTCTCGATCCCGGGACGTCGCGAACGACGTGGTCGAGCGCGGGCACTTCCTCCTTGGCGATGCCGGATACGCCCCCGTGGACGAATATCGAGCTCAGCAGTGTCTCCTCTGGTTTCTCCTGTGGGTGCGGGCCGAGCGTACGATGCCCGCGATGTCGATCTACGTCGTCTCGGACCTCCACGGTGCCGTGGACTCCCTCCGCAAGGCCCTTCCGAAGGGCTCGACGCTTCTGCTGCTCGGGGATCTCTTGAATTTCGTCGATTACCTGTCGATGACGGGGATCCTCGTCGATGTCTTCTCCAAAGAGGCCGTCGCCGAGGTCGTCGACCTGCGCGCGGCCGGACGTTTCGATGAAGCCCGCGCGATCATGAGGACGCGTTCTGAGGGCCGTGAACAAGAGATCCGTGCCGAGATAGCACGCCGTTCACAGGAACAGTACGAAGAGGTCTTCACCGCGCTGCCCGACCCCACGTATCTCATCTTGGGAAATGTCGACATCCCTCCGTTGGCGGATTCCCTCGCGGAGAAGCACGGCGGCGTGACCGTGGCCGACGGGCAACTCGTGGTGATCGACGAACAGCGTTTCGGCTTCGTGGGAGGGGCCCTGCCCACGCCGCTGCGCGTGGCGGGGGAGATAACCGAGGAAGAGATGCGCGCCAAGGTCGAATCTCTCGGCGAGGTCGACGTCCTCTGCTCCCACATCCCCCCCAAGGTGCCCGAGTTGTGTTGGGACACCTTGGCCGAGAGGACGGAACAGGGGAGCGCCGACCTCCTGCAGTACATCGAAGATGTCCAGCCGGAGCGCGCCTATTTCGGCCACGTGCACCAACCGCTCGTATCCTCCATGCGGATTGGTCGTACCTTATGCATCAACGTGGGGTACTTCCGGAACACGGGGCGAGCATTCCCTCACTCGAAGGAGGATCCATGGCAGACGCAGTGAAGGACACGATCGACGTAAAGGCTTCCGCCGAGGAGATCTTCGAGGTTGCCACCGATTTCGAGGCTTACCCCGAGTGGAACGCGAACATCAAGAAGACCGAGGTGAAGAAGACAGACAGCAAGGGCCGCGCAACCGAGGTGTGGTACGAGGTTGATGCCAAGATCAAGACCGTGCGCTACACGCTGAAGTACAGCTACACGGGCGCGCCGGAGAAGTTCTCATGGGACCTGAAGGACGGAGACGTCAAGAAGATGAAGGGTTCGTACACGTTCGACGAGTTCGACGACGTGACGGAGGTCCGTTACGAGATGGAAGTGGATCCAGGCTTCCCCGTTCCGGGCTTCATGAAGAAGCAAGCCGAGAAGCAGATCGCCAAGGGAGCCCTGAAGGATCTGAAGAAGAGAGTGGAATCGCGTTGACCGATCCCGCCCGCGCCGCAAAGTACACCGACCTCTTCGGACGCGACCCGAAGTTCGTCGCGGAAGGGGAGGAGGAGCCTCCCAACCCGCCGCCCGATCCCGCGTCACATCAACATGCGCACACCAGCGATTGCGCGTACTGCCCGATCTGTGCCTCGATCGCGGTCGTGCGGAACGTGAAGCCGGAGGTGCTCGATCATCTAGCGTCCGCGGCGAGGGAGTTCTTGGCCGCTGCTGCGCTGCTCGTTGAAGAAGCGGGGAAGGTTGTCGGTGTCGAGGTGCCTCCGGCACCGACCGAAGAGGAGCCGCCGATCCCATCGAACGTCCGTCGCTTGGACCTCGGTTAACGATGACGCTCCAGAACGCCATCGGGATCGATGTCGGTGGGACCGGTACCAAAGGTGGGATCGTAGATTCAGCAGGACGCGTCATCGAACGCGCCAAGGTCGCGACCGACAAGAACGCCGGTACGAAAGGCATCCTCGAGGTAGCCGACAGACTCTTGGAGCACGCTCGCCGAGAAAGCATCCAGGTCGACGCGATCGGCGTCGGAGCCGCAGGGTTCATCGACTCGGCAAAGGGATGCGTGACGTTCTCGCCCAACCTCGTCTACGACGACCCCGATCTGGGCAACGCGATCCATTCGCACACCGGCATGAAAGCGTTCATCGACAACGACGCGAACGCGGCGGCGTGGGGCGAGAGGAACTTCGGAACGGCGCAAGGTTTCGATCATGTAGCGATGCTTACCTTGGGAACCGGCGTCGGCAGTGGCTTCGTGGTCGAAGGGCGGTTGCTGAGAGGTGCCACAGGCGCCGGAGCGGAGTTCGGTCACGTCGTGATCGATCCCAACGGTCCGGAGTGTCCCTGCGGTCTTAGAGGCTGCCTCGAACAGTTCGCTTCTGGAGGAGCGATCGGTCGCATGGGACGCGTCGCAGCGGCGGAGGACCCGCAATCGTCGATGGTCGCTTTCGCGGGGTCGGTCGACAAGATCACGGCCCTGGACGTCGCGCGAGCGGCTCGTGAGTACGACCAGACAGCCCGCCGGGTGCTGCGCGACGCGGGCGTCTCACTCGCGATCGGACTGTCTAACATCGTGAACGTCTTCGATCCGCAGGTGATCGTGCTCGGCGGCACGGTGGTCGAGGCCGGAGAGGCCTATCTCGGGCCCGCTCGGGACGGCTTGGCGAGCATGACGAGCGCGCAGCGGCGCAGACCGGTGCGTCTCGACGTTTCGAAGCTGGGGCACGACGCCGGGATCGTGGGGGCCGCGGCGCTGGCTCTCACACCGTCCCCGTAAACCGAGCCTCCGCCGGCGTCTGATAGACAAGAACCATGACGTCCGACACGCCTAAGACTCCCCGCGAGATCGATGTGAGAGAGCAAGTCGAGCGCGATATCCCACCGCCTCCCGCCCACCAGACGAGCCTCAAGGAATATGCCCTGCTTGCGCCGCGACTGGTGAAACTCGTGTGGCGTTTGGCGCGCGATCCTCGGGTGCCGGCTCGCAGCAAGGCGACGCTCTTCATCCTCGCGGGCTACCTCGCGTCGCCTGTCGATCTGATCCCCGACTTCCTCCCTGGGATCGGGCAAGCGGACGACCTCATCGTCGCTGCGTTCGCGTTGGACCAGATCCTCAACCGCGTTCCGGATCACGTCGTGCGTGAGCACTGGGACGGTGACGGAGACGTTCTCGACATCGTTAGACAGATCCTCGACATCTCCACGGCCTTCATCCCATCGTGGATGCGGAACCGGTTCGGGGGAGGGTGAACGGCGCCGAAACCGTCCTGGCGCTGGTTCTATTGGAATGGACGGCCGGTTGGGTGGGCGTCGCGGCGTGGACCCAATCGTGGAAGGTCGTGCGACGCGGTCACTTCAGGATCACCGGATACATCGTGGTCGCTCTCGGGGTTGCAACGGTATTTGCAACGCGGGGAGCCGGGTTCGGCTCGTCCCCTGAAGCTGATCTGCAACGAACGCTCGTTTACGTCCTGGCCGGCCTGTGCGTTACATACCTCGTAGCGCAGTTCTTCGAAAGCGACGTCGTGGGGACGGTCGTCGGCGGCGTTGCCGCGACGGCGGGCATGCTCGCCCTCCTGGCGACGGGTCACTTGGTCCCAGATTGGTCGGCGCCTCTTGCGGGCGTCGAGCTCATCGCCGGCGCCGCGTTACTGGGATCGGTCACGAACGGGATGATGCTCGGGCACTGGTACTTGAACCAGCCCGGCCTCAAGCCGGGAGCGCTCGCCAAGCTCACGCAACTAGCGCTGGTCGCGGCCGGTGCCACGGGGATCCTGGGGCTCGTGGCGGTGGGGCGTTTGTCGGATGCGACGACGGAGGGAGCGGTGCTGGGGCTGCCGGGTTTCGGTGAGAGCTTCGGGCTGATCTTCTACGGAGTGTGGGTGACCCTTCTGGCGTTCACCGGACTTGCGGTGTGGGGAGCGCGCCGGTGTATCAACATCCGCTCGATCCAGTCGGCTACCGGGCTTTATTACGTAGCGCTCTTGACGGCAGGCGTCTCTGAGTTTCTCGTTCGATATCTCATGGTGAACGCCACGTGAGCGCCGTCAAGCTTGGCGTGACCATGCCGCAATTCAGCGGCGATGTCGGGCGCCTCTTGGAGACCGCGCAAGCTGCCGAGGAGCTGGGGCTCGATTCGCTGTGGGTGTTCGATCACCTGTGGCCGCTGTCGGGGGGAAAGGACCGACCGATCCTTGAAGGCTGGAGCACTCTCGCATGGCTCGCGGCGAAGACCACAAGCATCGGCATCGGCTCTCTCGTTACGAGATCGTCGCTTCGTCATCCTGCAGTGCTGGCGAAGATGGCGGCCACCGTCGCGTGCGTGGCTCCCGGGCGCGTCACGATCGCGGTTGGGAGTGGTGACAATCTCAGCCGGCCGGAGAACGAAGCGTTCGGCCTCCCGTACTACGAGGGCTCGGACCGGAGCGATCAACTTCGCTCGGCCGTCGAGGTCTTGCACGGCTTCTTCAACCGCGGCGCGCTGGAGCAAGACGACGGTTTCGTCTCGCTGCGTGACCTTCCTCCGAGCCCGCGGCCCGAGGTGTCCCCGAAGATCTGGGTAGCGGGACGTTCTGAGTCGGTCATGGCGGTTGCCGGAGACCTCGCCGACGGCTGGAATGGATGGCAGGGGAGTCCGCAAGCGTTCGAGGCTGATCGCGCCGACCTCGCGCAACGGAACGGGGGCCGAGCCTTCGAGTTCTCCTGGGGCGGCTTGCTCGTGCTCGGTGCCGACGATGCCGATGCATCAGTCCGCTTGGGCAAGAGGGATCCTGGGGGATTCGTCGTGGGAGGTCCGGAGACGACCGCGCTCCGGTTGAACGCGTTCGTCGCTGCGGGGGCCGAGCACCTGACCTTGACCTTGGCCGGAACGTGGGAGTTGACCGATCTCGAGCGATTGGCGCGCGAGGTTCGTCCGCTGCTGAAGTAGTCGCGCCGAACTAGAGGCGGATCCGCCTCAAGCGCAGTGAGTTGGCAACCACGCTCACGCTGGAGAAAGCCATCGCCGCGCCGGCGACGACGGGGCTCAGTAGACCGAACGCTGCGAGTGGGATCGCGGCAACGTTGTAGCCGAATGCCCAGAACAGGTTCTGCACGATCGTGCGATAGATCCGGCGTGATAGCACGACCGCGCTCACGACGCCTTCAAGATCACCGCGAAGAAGCGTGATGTCGCTCGATTCGATGGCGACGTCGGTGCCGCTTCCGATCGCGATGCCTAGGTCGGCTTGCGCCAGGGCGGGTGCATCGTTGATGCCGTCTCCCACCATCGCAACGATCTCGCCGGCCTCCTGCAAGCGTTGGATCTCACCGGTCTTCTCGGCCGGGAGAACCTCCGGCATGACGCGATCGATGCGGACCAGATCGGCCACCGCGCGTGCCGTGGAAGCGTTGTCTCCGGTGATCAAAGCGACGCGGATCCCCATCTCCGTGAGGCGCGCTACGACCTCAGCCGCATGAGGCTTCAGACCGTCTGCGAGGGCTACGACGCCACGCACCTCGCCCTTCCACCCCACGAAGACCGCGGTCTGGCCGTCCCGCTCGAGAACGTCGGTTTTCTCCTCCAACTCTCCCGGGGTGATCAGTCCGGCCTCTGCCATCAACTTGGAGCGACCGACCCACACGGTTTCGGAGGTTCCCGCGAAGTCGACCGTTGCCCTCACTCCGTGCCCCGAGAGTGCTTCGAACCCCGTGATGGGCGACGGTCTCTCGCTCAAGGAGGCGATCGCCTTCCCGATGGGATGTTCGCTGGCCGCTTCGACGGCGGCCGCGCGTTCTGACACCTCGGTCTCGGAGATGCCCGAAGCCGCGAGCACCTTCGTTACCTGCATCTTTCCCTCCGTGAGCGTCCCGGTCTTGTCGAATAGGAGCGTCGAGATCCGTCTGGTTCTCTCGAGGGCCTCGGTCGACTTGACGAAGATCCCAAGGTCGGCACCGCGACCGCTGCCGACCATGATCGCGGTGGGAGTCGCGAGGCCCAATGCGCACGGACAAGCGATTATCAAAACGGCAACCGCCGCGTTGAGTCCATCGGATGCGGTCCCGAGGAACGACCACGACAGGAAAGTAAGCGCGGCCACCGCCATCACGAAGGGAACGAAGAACGCGGAGACTCGGTCCGCCAAACGTTCGATCTGCGCCTTGCCGGCCTGAGCATCTTCGACGAGCTTGACGATGTGCGCGAGAGTCGTGTCGGCCCCGACCGCCGTCGCCTCGACGGTCAGAACGCCACTGGCGTTGATCGTTCCGCCGGAAACCTTCGAGCCGGGTTCCTTTTCGACCGGGATGCTCTCGCCGGTAAGCATCGATTCATCGACCGCGCTCGAACCATCGACGACGGTCCCGTCGGCGCCGATCTTCTCGCCTGGTCGGATGCGCAAGAGATCGCCGACGCGTATCTCGTCTGCCGGGACGGAGATCTCGCGACCGTCGCGAAGTACGCGGGCTTCTTTCGCCCCGAGCTGCAGAAGTGCCCGGATGGCATCGCCGGCCCGAAGCCTCGCTCGGGCTTCGAGGTAGCGCCCGACCGTGAGGAACGTGATCACCAAGATCGCCGTCTCGAAATAAAGCTCCTCACTACCGGATGCGTACTGGTAGACGCTGTACGTGTAGGCGGCCAGCGTGCCCAAGGCGATCAGTGTGTCCATGTTGGCGGTTAGGTGACGAGCCCGCTTGGCGGCTTCACGCAGGAAGGGCCGGCCGATGGCGAACTCGGCGATGGTGCCGGCAGCCAGCAGGAAAGCGCGGATCCAGTCGTTGTGCATGGCGCTCTCGCCGGCGAGCATCGTAGCGACAGCGAAGAGCACCAGCGGAGTGGCCGCAACGACGCGCCTCTGCCACCCCCGAACTTCGTCGCCCGCCGTTTCTTCGGCCGACTGTCTTTCGTCGGCCAGCGGGCGCAGCTTGTACCCGATGCGCTCGACCGCGGCGGCAAGGGTCTCGGGCTCGCCGTCCTGCCGGAGATCGACGCGGGCGCGGCCGGTTGCGTAATTGACCTCTGCGTCGATGACGGCCTCGTCCTTGAGGAGCGTTTTCTGCACCCGAGCCGCGCAGGAGCCGCAGGTCATCCCCTCGACTTCGAAGTCGAGTTGCGTCGAACTCGATCGTTCGCGCACGGCGCTCATGCCTTCAACAACCTCTCGATGGCAGCGGTGGCTTCCGAAACGATCGCGTCGGCGGACTCGTCCCCCGCGGCCAAACCCTCGGCCACGCAATGTTTGATGTGGTCGTCGAGCAAGCCGATCGCGACTTTCTTGAGCGCGCTGTTAACCGCGGCGATCTGAGTGAGGACGTCGATGCAGTAGGTGTCCTCGTCGATCATGCGCTGGATCCCGCGCACCTGGCCCTCGATCCGCCGCAGCCGGGTGAGGAGGGCGTCCTTGTTGTCTGCGTAGCCGTGCATGTTCGGATGATATACCCCCTCGGGGTATAGAGGTCGACCGCACGGCGCGGGGCGCGGCATTATGAGCGCCGTGGTTTCGACGACGAGGGTGGTCAGATAAGGATGCTTTTCCCCGGCACGTGGCGTTCCGTTGCGAAGCGCGTGGCGCGCGCCAACCGAAACCGAGATGAAGAGAAGGCGCGCAAGGTGGCCTCGCGCTACGTTCGGTGGAGGCCCAAAGATCCTCATGGGTGGCTTCTCTGGAGTTCGGTCGAGGAGAACTACTGGACCGACGAAGCGGACCGGGAAAAGATCCTCAGGCAGGGGCTCAAACTGAATCCCGACTCCGTCCGCATCGCCACCGCTCTGGCCCAGTCTCTGATCCGTCAGCGCAAGGCTCCCGAGGCGCAAAGGCTGTTGGACCGAGCGCGTCGTTACGACCCGGCCTCGATGTGGCCCTACATCGCCCTCATCGAGCTCAGTTGGTGGGAGCAAGAATTCGATCTGGCGCGCGTTCACGCACGACAGGCAGAGATCAGGCTGGAGCTCGATCCCGACGATCTCAGCAACGCGTGGGCGTTATGCGACCAGCTGATCAAACTGAGCGAGATGGACTGGGCCACGCGGCTCTTGCGGGTAATGGTCGACCAGAAGCCGAACAGTCCCGACCCGTACATCCTTCTCTCCTTGCTCCTCGTTGACTCCGATGAGCAGTCGTCCGAGAAGCTCATGACACAAGCGAGGCGCCGGTGGAAGGGCGACAAGAAGACCTTCGCCCAGCAGGTAGACGACCTCAAAGAGTGGTTGGAAGCCTGCCGCGAGCCTCTCGCGACCTTCCGGGGCTCTCCTCGTCGAGCGTAGTAGGGGGGCGCATGAAACCGACCCTTTTCCTCGACGCACCCAGCCTCGCCTACCGCGCATTCTTCGGCGTTCCCCGCACGATCGTCGATCGGGCAGGGCACCCGGTCAACGCGGTGCGCGGCTACCTCGACATGCTGGCGACTCTTTACGAAACGCGGGGGCCCGGAAAGATCGTCTCGGTCTTCGACAAGGATTGGCGGCCTCAGTTCCGCGTCGACGCTTACGCCGGTTTCAAGAGCGAGCGCCCCGAAGAACCTCCGGAGCTCACGTGGCAATTCCGTCTGCTGAACGACGTGCTCGACGCGCTGGGGATGGTGCGTGTCGAATCTCCCGGCCTCGAAGCCGATGACGCGATCGCGACGCTCGCGGGTCGGGTGCATGGAGATGAACGCGCCTACGTTGTAACCGGGGACCGGGACCTACTGTGCCTCGTCAGAGATCCCAGCGTTCGTCTTTTGTTCACCCTGAAAGGAGTGCGAGAGCTCAAGGAGTTCGACGAAGCGATGGTGGAAGAGACGTATGGCATCCCGCCCGATCTCTACGTCCAGTTCGCGATCCTGAGAGGCGACCCGTCCGACGGTTTGCCGGGGGTCCCTGGGATCGGTCCCAAGAGTGCCGTCAAACTTCTGCGCGAGTTCGGATCGATAGATGGGATCCAAGCGAACCTAGACAAGCTTCCGCCTCGCCAGGCTTCGGCCTTCGAGCGATCCGCTGACTATCTGAAGGCGATGCAGACGGTAGTTCCCCCCGTGACCGAGGCACCGATCGAAGCGACCGACCCCGGCCCCCCCGATCTCGGGATGATCCAAGCGCTCGCGACCGACCACAATCTCGAGGGTCCGCTCAAGAGACTCCAACAAGCGAGGGAGGGCTCATCACCAGGATCCTGATGGTCAGACACGGCGCGACGGAGTGGAACATCACGAAGAGAGCGCAAGGTCTAGCGGACATCGAGCTCGACGCTTCCGGTGTGCGGCAGGCGGAGGAGGCGGCGGCGCGGCTCAGCCCCGTGCCCCTCGTCGCGGTGTATGCGAGCGAACTGAAGCGATCGATCGCCACCGCGACCGCGATAGCGCGCCCTCATGGACTCGAGGTGCAACGAGACGCCGCGTTCAATGAGATCGATCAAGGCGAGTGGACGGGGTTGTCCACGAGGGAGATCGCTGAGCGGTGGCCCGATCTGTGGGGCCCGAATCGACATCACTCCACTCGGCCCGGAGGCGAATCCCCGCAGGATGTTCGAAAGCGCGCCCTCGAAGGCGTCACAAGGATCGTCGAAGCGCACCCCGACGGCGTCGTCGTGCTGGTAAGTCACGGTGGCACCATCCGATGGCTGACCGCGG
>JAXDJP010000323.1:0-2543 GCA_034665645.1 Actinomycetota bacterium
AACCTGAGCGCCGACGGCAAACCCCGCTTTCACCGGATCGTTACCGGGCTGACGGCTTCTTTGCTTCTCGTGTCGGGCGGCTCGATCGCCGCATCGGCCGCGGTTGACACGACCCCACCGCACATCACCGAGGTGTCGGACTCTCCCGATCCCTTCACTCCGAACGGCGACGGCACCAAGGACAAGGTCGTCTTCAAGTGGACGCTGGATGAAAAGGCGGTGGTGACCGTCAAGATCTTCAACACGAACGGTCACCTCGTGCGCGATCTCATGAGAGAGAACCTCATCCCGGGTGTGTGGACGATCCCGTGGAACGGGAAAGACAACTTCAAGCACGCTCTCGCCCCCGGCACGTACAACTACCGGATCCGGGCGGTCGACCACGCGGACAACGCTCGCATGGTCAAAGGGACCTCGACACTGAAGCACTGATCCCGGGCCGATGGGATGGAAACCCGTTGGTCCCGTGCGACGCGGCGCGATCTACTCGGCCCTTGGGTTCTGCACCGATGCGACCTTTAGCGCCGTTCACGATCGCATCAGGGGACGCGGCCTAACTCTTCGAACCAGCGCCTGGATGTTTCCGATCTACGCCTTGGTCCTTCCTCTCTACGAACCGCTGCACGACCGCATGAGGAAGCTGCCGGCTCCGGTGCGAGCGACCGCGTACGGCGTGGGGTTCTTAGCCGTCGAGTACACCTCGGGGGCAGCGCTGCGATCGGCAAAGGGGTCGGCGCCGTGGGACTACTCGTACGCCCGCCGTCACGTGAACGGGCTGATCAGGCCCGACTACTTCTTCTTCTGGGCCGCGGCCGGGCTTGCGTTGGAACCACTGCACGATCGCCTGACGGCACGAGAGCCCTAGCTTTCGCCTCCTCGGCCCAATCGATAGCCGGCGACGAAGGTCCTCAATCCACGACGTCCGTTCCACATCATCAACGAGTGGTTGGCTCGGAAAGCCGGCCGCGCAACGGGGGCGAGCTTGTTGAGAAGCGGCTTGTTCGTGATGACGTGTTCGTCGAACGTGCATAAGGAACCCGCGGCCGCGGCCGCGATGGTCCACCGGGAAAAGCCTTCAAGGTCGCCCTCCATGCTGGCTTCGAGGACCTTTCTGTCCGGGTCTTCGACGGCTCGCGCGGTGGTGAAACGGAGGTCGTAAGGAAGCAGCGAGCGGCACCGCAGTTCGTATTTCGAATCGGTGATGGGTCGCACCTCTTTGACCTCGGGCCACCATTCCGGGTAGCGCTTGAGCTCGTACAAGACCGCGTAGCAGTCCTCCGGTGGAGCGTCGACGCGCCACACGCTTCGGAACGTGTAGTCGACGGGGTCGGCCACCTCAGTGACGGAAGTGGCGGCGACCGGTGAACAGCATCGGGATCCCGTGCTCGTCTGCGGCCGCGATGACTTCGTCGTCCCGCACCGAGCCGCCCGGTTGGATCACGGCCACGGCCCCCGCTGCAACCGCGGCGTCGAGTCCATCGCGGAAGGGGAAGAACGCGTCCGAGGCACAGACGCTTCCGGCGGCTCGGTCCCCCGCCCTCCGGGCCGCAAGCTCCGTCGACTCGACCCGGCTCATCTGCCCGGCCCCCACGCCGACGGCGATGCCTTCCTTCGCTAGAACGATCGCGTTCGACTTCACGTGCTTCGCAACCGTCCACGCGAATCGGAGATCGCGCAGTTGATCGTCGGTCGGCTGCGTTTTCGTTACTACCTTTGCATCCTCGGCGTTATCGGCGGGATCGGATGTCTGCATGAGATAGCCGCCGGCGACACTTCTGACGTCGACCGACCTGGCGGCCGGGGCCGGCGCGCGGAGGATCCGCAGATTCTTCTTCTCGCTGAGAACCGCAAGTGCCGCGTCATCGAAGGATGGCGCGATCACTACTTCGGTGAAAACGTTTGAGATGCCTCGAGCCGTAGCTTCGTCGCACTCTTCGTTCAACGCGACGATCCCCCCGAAAGCCGACTTCCGGTCGCAGTCCAGAGCTTTCTCGTAGGCCTCCGCGAGAGATGCACCGAGAGCGACGCCGCACGGGTTGGAATGTTTGATGATCGCCGCGGCGGTCGTTCCGAACTCTGTAACGAGCTTCCATGCGGCGTCCGTGTCCAAGAGATTGTTGTAGGAAAGCTCTTTGCCGTGTAACTGCTCGGCGTCGGCAAGGCCGCCGCCCTCGGGCCGGCGGTAGAACGACGCCTCTTGGTGCGAGTTCTCCCCGTACCTGAGCCCCATGACCTTGCGAGCCGAAAGCACGATCTGCTCGGGGAATGGTCGGTCCTCACCGGAGAGATGGCGCACGATCGCCGAGTCGTACGCCGCGGTGTGTGCGAAAGCCGCTACCGCCAGCTCCCGGCGCGTTACGTCGGAGACGCCTCCCGTCGAGCGGATCTCATCCAACACCCGGTCGTAATCCTTCGGATCGACAACGACGGCAACGGACGCGAAGTTCTTCGAGGCCGCGCGCACCATCGCCGGCCCACCGATGTCGATCTTTTACACGGCTTCGTCCTCGTTCACGCCGGGTTCAGCAAAGGTTCGTACGAAG
>JAXDJP010000324.1:0-4443 GCA_034665645.1 Actinomycetota bacterium
ACGACGCGTCCTCGTCCCCCGCTTCTTCTGCTTCAAGATCCTTGGCGCGGCGAGCTTGAAGTGCGGCGAGCAACCGGTCGCGGCGCGCCGTTCTCATCCGGTGCTTCGGTCGGTGCCTCTTTTGCGCGCGCCTTTCTTCCTCCTCTGCTACGTCGGAGTCGTCCGTGGCGGCCTCTTCGGCGATCGCATCCGGTTCATCGCCCATCGACGGATCCGGCTCCTCGTCAGGCGCTCGTTCTTCCGCGATCGCACTCGGATCCTCCGCAGTGGAGGATCGAGCCTCGTCCTCCGTATCCTCGACGGGCCCCTCAGCGGCTTCGACCAATTCGTCGCCGGGCGTCTCGTCTTTCTTGCGCCTCCAGCGACTCATGAGGCGGTGCCCATGCTGCGATACAGGCCGCGCTCTTCGATGTATCGAGCGACATCGGGAACCACCAAGCCTTCGACGGAAACACCATCGACGACGCGCTGACGGATGTCGGTCGCCGACACGTCAACCGGATCCATCTCGAGCGGAGTCACGACGGGCCATCCCGGCCCGCGTTCGAGACGATCGAGGTCGAACCCCGGCCGGGTGAGAGCGATGAACTCGCAATACTCGGCGAGTCGCTCGACGTCCTTCCACGTACCGAGGTTGAGCGCCGCGTCCGCCCCCGTTATGAAGAACAACTTGGTCGTCGGCCCGTAGAAATCGCGCAGGGTCACCATAGTGTCGAGGGTGTAGGTCGGACCGCGACGGTCCAGCTCGAGGCGCGATACGGCGAAGGCCTGGTCGGCCGCCGACCCCAGAGTGGTCATCATGAAGCGGTCCTCCGCCGACGAATAGTGATCCTTCTGCCACGGATGGCCGCTGGGGACGAAAACCACTAGTTCGAGGGAGAACTCCTCCTTCGCCCGCCTCGCCGCGGCAACGTGCCCGACGTGGATCGGATCGAAGGTCCCCCCGAAAACGCCCACGCGACGTGGACCGGTGCTCATCATCGGACTAGCTAACCCGAAATCGCACGGGCGGTAGAGGATTCCAGCTCAGGAGCGTGTCTGGCCGTCGCCCCACACCACGTACTTCGTGGTCGTCAGCTCTCGCAGGCCCATCGGGCCGCGGGCGTGAAGTTTCTGCGTCGAGATACCGATCTCGGCTCCGTAGCCGAACTCTCCGCCGTCGGAGAAGCGGGTCGACGCGTTCACGAAGATCGAGCCCGAATCGACTTCCTGCGCGAACCGTCTGGCTGCGGTGATGTCCTGCGCGACGATCGCTTCTGCGTTCGACGTCCCCCATTTGTTCACGTGAGCGATCGCGCCCTCGAGCGAATCGACCACCCGCACCGCGATCTTGAGATCGAGGTACTCGCGACCCCAGTCTTCCTCGGTCGCGGGATGAGCTTGCGGCCAGAGTTCCTGCACGCGCTCGTCGCCGAGAACCTCGACTCCCTTCTCGGCGAGCGCATCGAGAGCCCCGGGCAGCCATTTGTCGGCAAGATCCTCATGCACGAGCAAGGTCTCGGCGGCGTTGCACACGCTGGGGCGCTGCGTCTTCGCGTTGACGACGATCTCGGTCGCCATGCCCTCGTCGGCAGATCGGTCCACGTACACGTGACAATTGCCGTCGCCATCGATGATGTACGGCACGGTGGCGTTCGCCTCGATGCTCTTGATGAGCGCCTGTCCGCCACGTGGCACCAGGAGGTCGACATAGCCTTTCGCCTGCATGAGAGCCGTAGCCGACTCACGGGAGGCATCCGCCACGAGTTGGATCGCGTTCTGTGGGATGCCGGAGCGATCCGCGGCGGAACGTAGGACGTCGACGATGGCTTTGTTCGACTCGAGTGCGCTCGAGGAGCCACGCAAAACGCAGGCATTCCCCGACTTCAGGCACAGCCCCGACACGTCGGCCGTGACGTTCGGCCGAGCCTCGTAGATGACGGCCACGACCCCAAGCGGCACGCGCACCTTCTCGATGAGGAGACCGTTCGGACGCTTCCAACCCCCAACGATCTCTCCTATGGGGTCCGGTTGCGATGCAACGCTCCGCAACCCCGCGGCCATCGAGGAGATGCGCGAGGGGGTCAGCATCAAGCGATCTACGAGTGTGGACGAGGTTCCGTCCTGCTTGGCGCGCTCAACGTCCGTTGCGTTCGCCTCGGCGAGAAAGTCGGTGCGGTCCTCCAGCGCGTCGGCCATCGCTCGGAGCGCGGCGTCCTTCGCCGCAGCGCTGAGGAGTGCGACCTCATGGGCAGCAGACGCTGCGTTCTCGCAGATCAGATCGACGGAATCGTTCACCCTCACACCGTACTAATTGGCGGGATCGGAAGCATCCAGGATCAGCAGGTGATCGCGGTGGATGACCTCGCGGCCCTTGAACTCTCCGCTCGTCACGCCCTTCGCGGCCTGCAACTCCGCCGAGGAGAAGCGGGACGAACCTCGGGCGAAGACGGCTCCGTCGCCGGTGGCCACATCCACCGTCGCACCGGCATCGAAGGTCCCCTTCACGCCCGTCACGCCGACGGGAAGGAGGCTTCGCTTCTGCTCGGCCAATGCACGCCGGGCCCCCTCATCGACGATCACGGTCCCGACCGGAGGTTGCGCGAAAGCGATCCACAACCGGCGGGCCGAGGCTCTCTGAGGGCGCGGATGGAAGTAGGTCCCTATCTTTTCGCCGGCCGCGACGCGCTCGATCACGCGATCTTCTGATGCGGACGCGACCAGAGCACCCACGCCGGAGAACGTCGCGACCCACGCGGCGGCGAGCTTCGAGGCCATTCCTCCGGTCGCGAGGTTCGACCCGCGCCCGCCGGCCGCTCGCTCGAGCTCGGGGGTGATGCGTTCGACCTCATCCAACACTGGGGACGAGGGGTCGGTACGTGGGTCGGCAGCGTGTACTCCTGCGGCATCCGTCAACAGGACGAGCATCTTGGCGTGGATCAGGTTGGCGACGAGGGCGGCCAGGCGGTCGTTATCTCCGAACCTGATCTCGTCGGTGGCGACGGTGTCGTTCTCGTTGACGATCGGGATGACGTCGAGGGCAAGCAGGCGTTCGATCGTGTTCCTCGCGTTGAGGTATTGCCGCCGGTGCACGAAGTCGTGCTGCGTAAGGAGGACCTGGGCGACGACGTGCCCACGAGCCTTTAGGACCTCGCCGTACCGCGCCAAAAGGCGGCCCTGCCCCACCGCGGCGGCGGCCTGCAGTGTGGGGATGTCCGTCGGTCGCCCGTCTAGGCCCAGTGGCCGGATGCCCGCGGCGATAGCCGCGGAAGACACCACTACGACGCGAAGACCGAGTTGTTTGGCGCTCGCCACCGCGTCGCACAAAGACACCAGCTTCGCGTCGTCGAGCTCTCCCTTGTCGTCGATGAGAGAGGACGTTCCGATCTTGACGACGATCGCGTCATCCTTCGTCAGGAGAGGTCGGATGTCTCTTCCTCCGGCTCGAAGTCGAAAGCAACATCGCCGATGCGCACTTCGTCGCCCGCGTCTGCACCGGCGAGTTTCAGCTCACGCTCCACACCGATCGCGATCAACCGACGACCGAGTCGCAATACTGCTTCGTCGTTCTCCATGTCCGTCTGCGCGACCGCCCTCTCGGCGCGTCGACCCCGCACCCGCCACGCCTTGTCCTCGCGCACGACTTCCATCGGCTCCTCGCGCACGACGTGCCTTACGTATCCGACTGCGGGAGGGGCTGCGGCGCGCGCCTCTCGAACCGCTTGTCGTAGGCGACCGAGAAGCGGCTCGATACCGTCTCCCGACACCGACGAGATGGGAAGGACTTCGGGAACCCTCGTGCGCACCGCGTCCAAACGATCGATGCCCGCGTCGGTTTTCGTGGCGACGACGATGGAGGGACGCGATGCAAGCTCGGGGTCGAACGCCTCGAGCTCGCTGCGGAGCAGATCGAGATCGTCGGCGGGATCTCGGTCCTCTGCCGTCAGATCGACGAGAAAGACGAGCACCGCCGCACGCCGCACGTGGCGAAGGAACTGGTGGCCCAGCCCGCGACCCTCGTGCGCGCCGGGCAGGAGGCCCGGGATGTCGGCTACGACGAAGGTCTCTTCCCCCACTCGCACGACGCCGAGATTTGGAACGAGCGTCGTGAAGGGGTAGTCGGCGATCTTTGGCTTCGCCGCCGAGATGCGCGAGATCAACGTCGACTTACCGGCGTTGGGGAAGCCAACGAGTCCCACGTCGGCAAGGAGACGGAGTTCGAGCCTCAGCCATCGATCCTCGCCCGGCTCCCCTTTCTCCGAGAACCCAGGAGTCCGCCTGGTAGCGGTGGCGAACTGTGCGTTCCCGCGCCCGCCGCGGCCCCCCTTTGCGGCGACATATTCGTTGTCGGCCCCCGCGAGGTCGGCGACCAGGACGTCCTCGTCGTAGACCACCGTCCCCGGAGGGACGAGCACGACCCGATCCTTGCCGCTCGAGCCGTGACGCTTCTTGCCCGTTCCATGC
>JAXDJP010000325.1:0-4130 GCA_034665645.1 Actinomycetota bacterium
AAAGGGTGAGCGCGGCGTCGACACCTCGCAGAGCGTGGCCTCCGCGACAAAGTTCCGCCGCCAGGTGTTCGCACTGCGACCCGATCCCACTCCTTCTCCTTCTTCGGTGATCGCTACTCCCGCGACCGAGAGCGAGGCCGTTGCGATCGCCGCACCGCCGCCTGCAGCGTCTGGATCGATCGCCTCGATCATCGTGGCCGCCGCCGCGGAATACGGCGCGGACCCCAACTACCTCCTGTCGATCGCGTCCTGCGAATCGGGTCTCAACCCAAGCGCGTACAACCCCGCCGGTTATTACGGACTGTTTCAGTTCGCGCCCGGGACGTGGGCGAGCAACGGTTACGGCTCCATCTGGGATCCGGTCGCGCAGGCTCGCACCGCTGCCCGCATGATCGCTGGTGGCCAAGCAAGCGCATGGGGCTGTGCCTAGGCTTCTTGCCGTGGGAACAAGAAACACGCTGCCGTAGGCTTCTTCAGTGACACCCTCCCCCGCTCGGATCCGCGTCACTCTTCGAGGTTGGATAACCCTCTTGGTGGTCGCCGCGCTTCTGCTGGCCTTCTTCGTCGATCTCGCTCGCCCGCGCACCGCAGCGGGAACGTCGCGCACCGACGCGTTCGGATCTGGGCCAAACATCTTGATCGTCTTGACCGACGACCAGAGGATCGGGTCATTGTCCGTGATGCCGAGAACGCGCTCATGGTTCGGTCAGGGTGGAACGAAGTTCACACACGCGTACGTCACCACGCCGCAGTGCTGCCCGTCGAGGAGCACGATCATGACCGGGGAGTACGCGCACAACCATGGCGTGCAAAACAACGACGAGACTTCGGGTTTCGACCAGAACGCAACCATCCAGCGATATCTCCACGACAACGGATACCGCACGGGACTGTTCGGGAAGTTCCTCAATTCATGGCATGGAGACCTTCTCTATTTCGATGACTGGGCGATGAACAACGGTTCGCATCGGTATTACGACGGCAGATGGATCGTGAACGGGACTCCGGAGGTCATCGAGGAATACTCGACCGACTATCTCGACAACGTGTCTCAAACCTTCCTGCAGGATTCGGAGAGTCAAGACGAGCGGCCCTGGTATCTCTACCTCTCCGTGCTCGCTCCGCACACTCCATTCACTGCCGAGACCGATTACGAGAACGCCCCGGTCCCGAGGTGGAAGCCCGACCGGGGGGTGCTCGAGGTAAGTCGCAAGGACAAGCCCGGATACGTGCGACATTCGCACGCCGACATCAATGCCGCCTACGCCGTCCGCAAGAAGCAACTCCGGACGCTTATGTCGGTCGACGACTTAGTCGACGACGTGATGAACCAACTCGAGGCGTTGGGCGAAGCCGACAACACGCTGGCGTTCTTCCTTTCAGACAACGGCTACTTGCTCGGCGACCACGGGATGCTTGGGCCGGTCGCTTCCAAGGGGAATCCGTACACGGCCTCGATAAAGGTTCCGATGTACATGCGGTGGCCGGGCGAGATCCGTCAGGGGGCAGTCGACAACAGGCAAGTCACGAACGTAGACCTCGCTCCGACGATCCTCGACGCCGCGGGCATCACGCCCGATCCTGAGTATCCGCTCGACGGTAGAACGCTGTTCGACCCGTGGCAGCGCGAGCGAGTGTTGACCGAGTACCGGCATACCCCGAAGACGCGGACGCCGAGTTGGGCATCGCTTCGCACGCCCCGCTACCAATACATCGAGACGTATGACTGGCAGCCGATCGGAACGTCGGACGAGGTCTACGGCGACGCGGGTGACCAGGTGATCAGCTTCCACGAGTACTACGACCTGAAGAAGGACCCATGGCAGAACCACAACATCCTGGACGACAAGACGCGTAAGAACGATCCGGACGTCGGACGCTTACACCGCATGCTCGACCACGACCGTCACTGCCGCGGCGCGGACTGCCCCTAGTCGCTCCCTAGCGGGCGGTTAGGAAGTGGTGGACGTGGCCCTCGGGGGGGTCGAAGTCTCCGGTCCGGTTGAAGTAGGCGACCGCCTCTTCGGGGATGTCCTCTTTAGCGACCTCGGTGAAACCGAAATGCGCGTAGAAATCGAGACGGTCGTCGTGGGTGCAAAGGAACAGCTTGCCGCCGATGCTGTTGAGCGCGGCTTGCATGATCTGGCGGCCGATGCCCTCGTCCCGACGGTCCTCGCGCACCACGACGTTATCGACGACGACGACCTGAGGTGCGACCTCGATCATACGGACGGTGCCGACGACCGTGCCGTCGCGAGCGATGAAGATCTTGCCCTCATTTACGTCGGCATCCGCGTTGTCGGTTGCGTTCCACAGTTCCTGGATATCTGCCTTGTCATGTCTGGTGCTGCGCGTGACGAACATGAGCCCCCTAACGACCGACCAAAGAGTCGGCTGCTGTGCGCAACTCTTCTAGCACCTCGTTGGGAACCACGACGCCATGTTTGCCGCCGGGTAACCCGCGATCGGGGCGCATCTCGCCGTGATAGTCGCTGCCACCGGAAACGATCAAGCCAAATTCCCGGCCGAGCGATCGGTAGGGCTCTTGCTCGACTTCGGGCATGTCACCGTGGAACCCCTCGATACCTTTAAGGCCCGCGGCCAGGAGTCCCTCGACGAAGCGCTCTAGTTCCTCGATCGGGAGGTTCATCGTGAATGGATGAGCCAGCACCGGCACGACACCCGCAGAGACCATCAACTGAACGGCCTCAGCAGGCTTGTACAGCTTGCGCCCGACGTACGCCTTCGCACCTTTGGCGAGGTACTCATCGAACGCGGTCTGGTAATCCGGCACGGCGCCATGGCGAACGAGAACCGCCGCAAAGTGAGGCCGGCCGATCTGCGAGCCCGGCCCCCCTGCCTCCATCTCGACTTCCTCGAACGTAGCCGGGATCCCCAGCTCGTTCAGTCGCTCGACGATGATCCGATTGCGATTCGCTCGGTGATATTGGAGGTCTGCAAGAGCGGACGACAGAGGGTTGTCGCCCTCCGGGATGAAGTACCCGAGCAAGTGCATCGTGGCGCGCCCGGTGGGGTGATAACCGAGCTCCAGTAGGTCCTCGACATCGCAAGAGATCTCGACGCCGCGAACGACCTCGATCCCGTGAGCACGCCCAGCAGCAACCGCGGCATCGCACCCCGCGTCGTTGTCGTGATCGGTCAACGCGATCGCCGACAGTCCGGCGGCGACTGCCTTCTCTACTAGCTCTTGAGGCGAGTCTCCGCCGTCAGAGACGGTCGAGTGGGTATGTAGGTCGATCATCGGCTAGGGATCCTCATGAAAGCGCGCAGATACTCCAGTCCTTCGGCGTTCTGCGTAGCGCGATTGGATTATTTCGAGCTAGGCCTCGAGGAACTTCAGCTCGACGAGCTTGTCGATGACCTTCTGAGCCGACTCGGCCACATCTTCTTTGTCCGTGTTGGCTACGACCTCGGGGTTCTCGGGAGCCTCGTAGGGGTCGTCGATGCCGGTGAAGCCCTTGATCTCGCCTGCGCGCGCCTTCTTGTACAGCCCCTTCGGGTCACGCTGCTCACATACCTCGAGGGGAGCGTCGGCGTAGATCTCAACGAAGTCTTTGATCATGGCGCGAGCCTCATCGCGGACCGCGCGGTAAGGCGAGATCGCGGCGGTGATAACGAACACACCGTTGCGCTGGAGCAGGTGGGCAACGAAAGCGATACGGCGGATGTTCGTGTTCCGGTCCTCCTCGGAGAAACCAAGACCCTTTGAAAGGTTCTCTCGAACGACATCGCCGTCGAGGATCTCAACGGGCACGCCCGCGTCCAACAGTTTCTCTTCGACTTCGTGGGCGATGGTCGTCTTCCCCGAGCCCGAAAGGCCCGTGAACCAAAGGACCGCTCCGCGTTCTCTGTTTGCCTGCTTCACATCTTCCTCCTGAATGTTGGCGTCCCATCGGGGACGGGGTCGTTATTTCTTTAGCGCGCTGGTACCTAAAGCCCCCGGAGCAGAATCCATCTCGAACAGATCCATGATCGTCGAGTGAACGTCCCACAGATGCAGGCCGTCCTTTTGCCCGACTGTCTGACCGGGGGCGTTGTTCATGATGAAGATGCCGTGCTCCGCGTGGTTCGCCTCGTCCGGCCCCGTGTCGTTCTCGAACGTGTAGATG
>JAXDJP010000326.1:0-5626 GCA_034665645.1 Actinomycetota bacterium
CCGGAACGAAGGAGATCGGATGCTGACCGGAGACAAGGTGACCCTGCGCCCGCTGGACAAGAGGGACTACCCCGCCCTCTATCGCTTCCGTAACGACGTGGTCATCACGATCCTCGGAGACGACGAGCCCCCGGTCCCTCGTACCTACGAAGCCTTCTCGTCGTTCATGGACGAACTGGCGAAGAAAGACGACGGCGTGATGTTCGTGATCGAGGCCGATGGCAAAGCGATCGGGAGCGTGGGCCTATTCCATTTCGACAGAACGTCCGGGACCTGCGAGTTGGGCATCTTCATCGGCGAACACGACTACCTCGGAAAGGGCTACGGCACCGAGGCCGTTCGCCTGTCGGTCGAATACGCGTTCCGCTATCACAACTTACACAAGGTGTACCTGCAGGTCACCGCCGACAATGAGCGGGCCATCGCGTCCTACAAGAAGTGCGGTTTCGTGGAGGAAGGGCGGCTGCGACAGCAGCTGTGGAGCGACGGTGTCTATAAAGACGTCATCCCGATGGGGATCCTCAGCTCCGAGATAAGCGCGAAGAGCTAGGGCCCGATCAAAAGGGAACCATCGAGTTGGGTGGTGCCTGGATCCAGGTTGATCTTGACGCGATCCTCTTCGGTCACGCCGGGCTTGATCGACCCGATGTTCACCGGGATCGTCACTTTGCCTGCCTTGAGCGCGACCGTGCCGCGCCACTCGAACTTCCCCTTGTTCGTGATCGGAACGATCACTGCGACGCGGCCTTCGCCTGCGTCGGAGACCCCCAGGTCAAGCGTCAGCCCATTGCAGATCGTGTCGTCGACCGGGTCGTCTATCCCTATAGGCGGCGCCGCAGACAGGATGGTCGGCGGCTGTCCCTCTTCGAGCACGACCGTGAAAGGTGTCTTCGCTCTCTCCTGACACGTCAGAACGTGCGTCAATCCACGCAGCGACGAGCTTCCTATGGGGATGAGGAACGCGCCGAGCATCGCTACCAGGGCAACCCGGGAACGTAGTATGGGCGACATGCTCTCTAGTATCGACTATCCCCGGGCGCGCCGGTTGTTGATCCTGGCCGGATTGGCTGTATTGCTGATCATCGCCTTCGTGATGTACCTGAGGCGGGTCGACACGCCCGAGGTCATCGCGACGTTGTTCTTCCTGGTCATCTTCGTGGCCTTCATGTTCTACGGCCTCAAGGGGGGGTTGATCGCCGCGGTCATAGCCATCGCGGGCTACATCGGCCTTCGCTACGACGACATCCAAGCCGTGGGATTCGGCACCTTCGCCGGGCTCATCGCTTCTCGCTCGGTTGCCTTCCTCGCCTTCGGAACCATCGGGGGGTGGGCCAACGAGCAGCTTGAGGGGGCGCTCGAAAAGCTCGAGATCTACGACCAGATCGACGACGAGACGCGCCTCTTCAACGCACGCTTCTTCTTGCAAGACACCGACCTCGAGAAGTCTCGCTCCGAGCGTTACCAAACGATCTTCTCGGTGGCGGTGTGTGACATCCCATCGACGACTCTCGACGGTGTAGATCGGCGGAAGCGCAAGACGCTTCTTCGGGATCTGGGCTCGATGCTCAAAGAAGGACTGCGGACGGTCGACCGCGCGACTCACGGTCGCACGAGCACGAGGCATCGCCTGGCCGTGGTCCTCCCAGAAACGGGGCCCGAGGGAGCACAGATCTTCGCCGACCGGCTGGTGGAGCGCGTCGGTAAATACCTACAGGAGCGGGGCGCCGCGGGGGCCCAAGGAGCGGTCAAGGGATTCGCCATCACCTACCCGGGTGACGAGGAAGCGATGACCACGTTGCGTGCCGATTTCGCCGAGATCGACAAGGCCGAGCACCCCCCCGAGAACGCCCCGGCGTAGGCCGTTCGATGGCCGTTACCTCCAGTTTCTGTCCAGGCTGCCAGCGCACCGTCTATCTCGGCGAGGGCGCCACGATGTCGTGCCCCGTCTGCGCGTCGCCACTCGTCGCCACCGAACCCGAGACGGGAGAACGCATCGTCCGCATCGCGAACAACGAATCCCTCTTCCGCGAGGTGAACGAGCGTATCGAGACGACCGTCCGACACAACGGCTCCGCGGCCGAGTCTGCGACCGGATTCGTCTGTGAATGCGGAGCTCCCGACTGCACCGAGACCGTTTCGGTGAGTCCCCGCGACTACGAGGCGATCCGCTCAAATCCCTCGCAGTTCGTCGTCCTTCCGGGCCACGTTGAGGAGGAGGCCGAACGTATCGTTCGAGACGAAGGCCACTACCTCGTGGTGGAGAAGATCGGCGTCGGCAGAGTCATCGCCGAAGAGAAAGATCCGCGCAGCTAGAGGCTCCTAGCAGCAGCTCACCCGTCCCTCGGCACCGCTTTGCGCTTCCGCGCCCGTGCAGCACGAGGCATCGATGGGGGAATCGGCAAGCACCGTGTAGACCTCCCACGGCGCTCCATCCGGATCCTTCACCCACACCTTGTCTTGGACCGCGTAGCAACAGGTCCCGCTCTCGTCCTTCGTCGGCAGCCCTTCGCCCGAGAGGCGAGCGGAGGCGCTCGTGACCTCGTCCGTGGAACCGACCTCTACCCCCAGATGATTGAGGGTTCCGGCCGCGGCTCCGTTCTCGATCAGGACCAACTTGAGGGCCGGCTCATCGATGGCGAAGTTCGCGTAGCCGGGCCGCCTCTTGGCCGGCTCGGCCTGGAAGAGCTTGCTGTAGAACTCGACGGCGCTGTCCACGTCCGTCACGTTCAGCGCCAACTGGACCCTCGGCTGCATCTGCCACCTCCATATATATCGACGACTGTCAATATCCTGATGGTTGCACATGATATCGATGGCTGTCAATATAGAGACGTGAAGACGATCGCAGAGATCACCCCAGAGTGCTGTCCTCCCCTCCTCGGGAAGGCGATATCCAAGGCCGAGGCGACGGCTCTGGCCGACGCCTTCAAGGTTCTTTCCGACCCCGCGCGCGTGCAATTGCTGAGCCTCATAGCGGCCCATGCCGGCGGGGAGTGCTGCGTTTGCGAGCTGATCGAGCCGCTCGACGTGAGTCAGCCGACGGTCAGCCATCACCTAAAGGTCCTGCACCAGGCCGGCTTGGTCGAGCGCGAAAAGCGCGGCACGTGGGTCTATTACAAGGTCGTTCCGGAGCGCGTCGCGGCGCTCAGGTCTGCTCTCGTTCCCGCCTGACTACCCTCCGGCCGGAGGGTCTCGGCGACTCCACGGGTCGGGTTCGTGTTCGTGGGTCGGGACGGCCGGCTGAACCGATTGGTCGACCGGCGGCGGCGCCCACTCCGATGGCTCCTCGGAACGGGGCTCGGTCACTCTCTCGTAAGCCGACCCCTCGCCGGGTGGTTGCCACCCCGCCGGCAACGGCGACGCCATGGGGTCGGGGTCCCGTCGCCCGCGACCGAACGCCAGCAGTGCGCCCAGGATCCCGAGCCCCGCACCCGTCGCCGCGACGTACAGCCCGAGACCGGTGTCGACCTCAGCTATCTCTTTCAAACGCTCGAATGTGCCCTCTTGGTTCGCGTCGCCGGACGACGCTGCAACTCCTCTGAGGACGTCGTCCTGAAGACCCGACAGGTCGGCGATCGCAACCCACATCATGAATCCGGCTACCAGCAACGCGCTCACCGCTAGAACGACACGCCACCCTCGCTTCCGAACGAACCACAGGACCAACCCCAGCAAGAGAACGACGATGCCGAAAGAGATGAAGAACTTGCCGTCGTCGGTATCGAAGCCCTTCACGGTTGCGCTCTGACTGCCGGTCGCGTCCTTGGCTGTGACCGAGAAGTACGAAAACAGACTGCTGAGCGCTAGAACGGCTCCGGCGACCATCAGCAGGATCTCCGCCACGTGTGAGCGTCGTTCTTTGCGATCGGGATCCAAACTTCCTCCTTCGTTGAGTCCGTCTACCTTCGCGCTACTTCAGCCCACCTGGGGGATTACGACGCGTCCGGTTCGGCGATCCACCCTTTCGTGAGGAACAGCCAGAATGCCAGACCGGCATACCGTCCGTACCTGCGGAACCGCCGGGCGATCGTGACGTCCGCAACGGTCTTCTTCCCCATCAACCGCGCGTAGGTGGGGCGCGTCCACGAGTCGAGGATCAAGCGCGAATACCTCCCCAGCATCATCATCACGTGCGCCGCGGCGTACGGTCCCACCCCGGGCAAAGACAAGAGGATCTGCTCGAGCTCGTCGTCCGAGAGTTCTTCGGAAGTGGCGCGACCCAGACTTTCGAGGTCGAGATCGCCGTCAACGATCGATCTGGCGACGGCTATCAAGTAAGGACCGCGATAGCCGGCGCGCACGACCTCTTTGAAGAATGGCTCCCCCGCCCCCGCGACCGCGGCCGGCGTGGGAAACGCGCGGCCCTCCCATCCCTCCTTCGCTGCTCCTATTGACGGTTCGCCGAGATTGGCGACGAGGGCCGTAACCATCCTCACGGTCGCCGACCACGCACAGTTCGTCGTCAGCACCGTCTTCACGACCTCTTCGAAGACCGACGCGCTTCTGATCATGCGTCCCGCTCCACCGCCGACCCACTCCAGCTCGGGGTCATCCTGTGCGAGCGCGTAGAACTCGCTCAGGTCTTCGTCGAAGCGAAGGACGTGCTTCGTCTTGTGCAGGAGTTCCGTTGCGGTCTTCTCACCGGGAGCCCTACCGGTTACCTCAAGGAGGGCGCGCTTACCGCGGCGCGTGACGCGCACCGTTCGTGGTTTCCCGGTAGTCAGGGACAGGGTCATCTCCAGATCTGCGCCTGCATCGTCGACCTTCATCGGTGGAAGCGACGCGACACCGTGAGACAGGAACGTGCGCTCGAGGTCGATGGGCTCCCCGCCCGGCCCCACGAGAGGAAGCTCCGCGGTCCACATGTCAGATACCGAAGAACGAGAGCAGCTCTAGCGTGCGCAACGTCAGGCCGAGGTCGTCGGGCCAACCCTCCGCGTTCGCTTCTTGCTGCAACGCCTCGACGAAAAGATCGACCGTCGGGTGTTCGGCGGGGATGCCGGCGGCGGCCCAGAACGTCAGACCCGTTGCATGTTCCCAGCCCCCCCACTCCTCGCCCGAGTTCTCGCGGGCCCATCGCAGACCCCATTCGGCCATCTCGGACTTGGGTCCCGCCGACAACCAGAACGCGGCAGCGGCGGCGAAGGTCGGATAGGCGCCGCCGGTGAAGCCGCCGTCGTTTCCCGCCTCCCCCCTCAGCAGCGAGGTACCGCGGGGGCCGGGGTCTCGGCCGATCGCGAGCAAGCCGCAGGAGGCCGAAGCCGTGGCCCACACACGACCGCCCGCCGGATCATCGAGGTCGCCCGGCACCTCGTCGGGTGAATCGAGCCAGGCTTGCGCGGGAGTGCGCGCGGCCTCGAGCCAGTCCGCTGCGATGGCCGCGGAGCCGGAGGAACCGAGGCCCAGTACGGCGAGATGACACAGGGCCTCGCCGGTGGCCCCGGGAGACGTGCGACCGGAGGGCCCGATGAAGCCGCCCTCGTCATCCTGCGAAGGGATCGCCGGAGGGTCGCCGACCTCGTCTCCTCCTACGCGAAGAGCGCGCCACGACTGCCACTCATCGCCTTCGGCGAGGACTCGTTCCAGGGCGAGCGCGGGGTCTAACGGCATAAGAAGAAGGTAATGG
>JAXDJP010000327.1:0-2752 GCA_034665645.1 Actinomycetota bacterium
GGCGACGACGAACTGGCTCTTGGACGCGGCATCTCTATGGGTGCTGGTGTGGGCTTTCGGCTTCCGTGTCGGACTCGACGGTTTGATCGTCGCTTACGGCTTGGCGAACGTGCTTGCGGCCGTGCCGATAACTCCCGGGGGATTGGGCGTGGTCGAGGCTGTCCTGACATCGAGCCTCGTGGGTTTCGGCGCGCCTCGAGGCGTTGCGATCTTGGGAGTGATCACCTACCGCCTGCTGAACTTCTGGTTGCCGATCCCACTCGGTGGGATCGCGTCCGTGTCGCTGAGATTCCGTCCCGGTGAACCGAGGCGCGGCCAAGCCGAGATCCTGCGGCTCGCAGAAGCAAGCTACGCGAACAAAGAAGACGCTCGCCGCTGGGCCGAACGTCATGGTCTCAAGGTGCAAGGCGGGGAAGCGGAGACCCCCGGCGATAACTGATCGCTGAAACGCGCTTGTTGCCTCTGCGACGAGCCCCTCAAGGTTGCCACCGGACGCCCGTAGACTGGAATCGTGGAAGACAAAGCCATTCGCCGCGTTGCGATCCTGGGATCCACCGGCTCCATCGGACGACAGGCCGTCGACGTGATCCGGGCTCATCCAGAACGATTGAGCTGCGTGGGGCTCGTGGCAGGGAGCGATTCAGCCGCACTTAAGAGGCAGGCAGCCGAACTGCGGGTCGGCGAGGCGTCTCTCGGAGCGGAGGCCGCCGAGAGGCTCGCCCGTTCCGATGACGTCGATGTCGTTCTCAACGCCGTGGTCGGCGCAGCAGGACTGAAGGCGTCCGTCGCTGCGCTCGAGTCGGGAAAGACGCTCGCTCTAGCGAACAAAGAGAGCCTGGTCGCCGGAGGTGACGTATGCCTGGATGCGATGCGTCGTGGCGGTGGACGGATCGTCCCGGTCGACTCGGAGCACGCAGCTCTCGCTCAGTGCTTGGAGGGGCGCGATCGCGACACGGTTTCGAGGTTGGTCCTCACGGCCTCCGGTGGACCGTTCCGAACACGAGATGATCTGAAGAGCGTGACCCGTGAGGAAGCACTCGCGCATCCGACGTGGTCGATGGGCCCCAAGATCACAGTCGACAGCGCCACGCTCATGAACAAAGGACTCGAGGTCATCGAGGCCCATTTTTTGTTCGGCGTCGACTACGACCGCATCGACGTCCTGGTTCACCCGCAAAGCGTCGTTCACGCCTTGGTCGAATTGAAGGACGGTTCGTGTGTCATGCAGGCTGCGCCGACCGACATGCGCATCCCGATAGCGGCGGCGTTGTTGCAGCCAGAGCGTGCGAACGAGGCGGTCGAGAGATTGGATCTCGCCAAGGTGGGTGTGCTGGAGTTCGAGGACATCGATAAAGAGCGCTTCCCGGCGTTCGGCCTCGCGCTCCGAGCCGGAACTTCGGGCGGGACCTACCCGGCGGCCCTGAATGCCGCGAACGAGGTCGCGGTCGGCGCATTCTTGGATGGGACGATCGGGTTCACCGAGATCCCCGCTTTGGTCGAGCGTGTTTTAGACGAGCATGTAGCCGGGAATGCAGCGGACCTGGGTTCCGTTCTTGAGGTAGACGAGTGGGCGAGAGCCTGCGCCCGACGCCTTCTCGGCGCACGGAAAACCACCACGGAGAGGGAAGCATCGTGAACCCCGGCGTACTGATCTTCATCGTCGCGATATTGATCGTGATCATGATCCACGAGGGTGGGCACTTCCTCGTGGCGAAAGCCTTCGGGTTCAAAGCGTCTCAATACTTCCTGGGCTTCGGCCCCACCGTCTGGTCGTTCCGGAAGGGAGAGACCGAGTACGGCATCAAGGCTCTACCTCTAGGCGGTTTCGTGAAGATCGTCGGGATGAACCCCTACGAAGACATCGCGCCCGAGGATCAGCCGAGGGCTTACGGCAACAAGCCGAAGTGGCAACGCGCTCTAGTGATAGTTGCGGGCTCCGCGACTCACTTCCTCGTAGCGTTCGTGATCCTGCTCGTTACGACCATGACGCTGGGTTTTCCGACCGACGAAGCGAGCAACAAGGTCGCGCTGGTCCAGACCGAGATCAACGGCCAAGCAAGTCCCGCCGGCCAAGCGGGTTTCGAGCTCGGCGACAAGATCGTGGGAGTAGGCGGCGAAGAGACTTCTTCCTGGCAAGAGATCCGCCGATATATCCGTTCTCACGGGGGCCGGGAGGCGACCTTCACGGTCGACCGCGACGGTCGACGGGTTGAGCTGAGTGCGGTTCTGGGACAGGCGATCTTCTCTCCGTCCGGACGGATGGTCGACTATGCGCCACCGGGCGAGGACCTTCGCGCCCCGAAAAGTGACGAGACCGCGGCGGGGTTCCTTGGCGTGCAACCGGACGCGGTTTACGTGAAGCAGGGCTTGGGCGGGGGGATCGTCGATTCCGCGGCGCGCACGTGGGACGTGACCAAACTGTCGGTACAAGGCATCGGGCAAACGTTCAACATGGTCTTCGGGGGCGAACTGTGGGACGCGCTGCGCGGTTCGGGGGATCGCCAGGTCGACGAGGGACCGCTCGGGATCGTGGGCGCCGGCCGACTTGCGAGCCAAAGCGTTGAGTCTCATCAATACCTCAACCTCATCGGCTTGATCGTCGGGTTCACGGTGTTCGTCGGCATCATGAACCTTCTGCCGTTGCCGCCTCTCGACGGTGGGCACCTCGCGGTCATCGGTTACGAAGCGCTCACGAAGAGGACCGTCGACGTGAGGAAATTGATCCCCATCGCGGCCGCCGTTATTTCGTTCT
>JAXDJP010000328.1:0-6319 GCA_034665645.1 Actinomycetota bacterium
TGATCCCGCCGCCGACTACGACGACCCGGTCACGACTCGCCGAGGTAGGCCTTTCTCACTTCGTCGTTCGTGAGCAGTTTCTTGGCGTCGTCTTGGAGGACGATCTCGCCGGATTCGAGGACGTACCCGCGATCGGCCTGCTGCAAAGCCACCTGCGCGTTCTGCTCGACAAGGAGGATCGTCGTGCCTTGCTCGTGGATCTTTCGCAGCAGATCGAAGATCTTCTCGACGAATAACGGGGCCAGACCCATGGAGGGCTCGTCGAGCATCAATAGTTTCGGGTGAGACATCAGGGCGCGTCCTACGGCGAGCATCTGCTGCTCTCCGCCGGAGAGCGTGCCCCCCATCTGCTTCTCGCGCTCCTTGAGAACCTCGAACAGATCGAAGACGCGCTCGTAGTCCTCTTTCATCGTCTTCGTCTCGCGCCGGCTGTACGCACCCATCGTCAGGTTCTCTCGCACGCTCATGCGAGGAAAGATGCGACGGCCCTCGGGCACTTGGCAGAGGCCCATCTCGACGATCCGGTGCGAGGGGGCGCCGTCGATCCGTTCGCCTTGGAAATAGATCTCCCCGCCCGCGATCTTCTTGACGCCCGATATGGACTTCAGCGTGGTGCTCTTCCCCGCCCCGTTGCCGCCGATCAGCGTTACCGATTCGCCGTCTTCAACCTCGAGTGAGATCCCACGAACCGCTTCGATCCCTCCGTAGCGAACCACGACGTCCTTCAGCTCAAGCAGAGGCATTTGCTCCCCCTCCGTGAGTTGCCGCACCGGCACCGAGGTACGCCTCGATCACCTGCGGGTTGCGCTGAACCTCTTGGGGGGCTCCGTCGGCGATCTTTTCACCGTGGTCGAGGACCGCGACGCGATCGCAGATCGTCATGACCACTTTCATATCGTGTTCGATAAGCAAGATCGTGATGCCTTCATCGCGGATCTTCGAGATCAATGCGTTGAGGCGTTGCTTCTCGGTCGGGTTCATGCCGGCGGCCGGCTCGTCGAGGAGCAAGAGCTTCGGTCTCGTCGCCAGGGCGCGGGCGATCTCGACCCGGCGCTGGTCTCCGTAAGAGAGGTTCCCGGCGAGCTCGTTCGCGTATTTGTGGATCCCGACGAAGGTCAGGATCCGCTCCGCGCGCTCCTGCCCCTCTTTCTCCTCACGGCGAAAACGGGGAGAGCGGAAGATGGCGTCGAAGACGTTGGCTCGGTGATGGGCGTCGGTTCCAACGATCACGTTCTCGATCGAAGTCATGTTCTGAAACAGTCGGATGTTCTGGAACGTCCGCCCGATTCCAGATTTCGTGATGTCGTAAGGCTTGCGCTTCCGCTGAAGGAGCCCACTACCGGTTCCGAGGATGTCCTTGCCCTCGAACAGCATGTTGCCGGTCGTGGGCGCGTAGATCCCCGTCATGAGATTGAAAAAAGTGGTCTTACCGGCCCCGTTCGGGCCGATCAGGCCCCGGATCTCTCCGCGCCGGATGGTCAACGACACATCCTTGACGGCCGTTAAGCCGCCGAACTGTTTGACGATGGATTTCGCTTCGAGGATGGCGTCTTCGGTCACCCGGACCCCCCGGCGGCCTCGTAGAGCTGTTGATCTTGCGACGCGCCAACCAGCTCGGCTTTGCGACGCTTCGATGGAAGCAAGCCTTGAGGCCGGAAGATCATCATCAAAACGATCGCGAAACCGAAAGCGAAGAATCGATAGTCATCCAAACTCTTGAAAACTTCGGGTATGAGAACGACGGCGCTCGCCCCCACGATCGCTCCCCCGATCGACCCCATCCCGCCAATGACGACCATCGCAAGGATCAGGATCGACTGCTGGATGTTGAAGGTCGGCGGCGAGATGAAGTTGATCTGCTCGGCGTAGATGACGCCGCCCACTCCCGCGGTGCAAGCGCCGATCGCGAAGGCGGCAAGCTTCATCCGCACGATGTTTACGCCCATCGAGGCCGCGGCGACCTCGTCCTCGCGGATAGCGACCCAGGCACGGCCGATACGAGAGTTGTCGAGCATCCGGATCGCGACGATCCACAACACGACCAGTCCCAGCAACAGCCAGTAGTACTTCGTATCGATGAGGGTCCCCCACACGACGTTTAAGCCACCGACGTGGATCTCGGGGTGTGGGATGTTTCTGATCCCCCGGGGGCCCCCCGTCACGTGGTCGAGGTTGTTGGCAACGATCCTGATGATCTCTCCGAAACCAAGGGTCACGATGGCGAGATAGTCGCCGCGCAATCGCAGAGTCGGTGAGCCGAGCAACAGCCCGGCGAGCGTTGCGACAACAAGGGCGAGCAACAAGATGGCCCACATCCACATGTGCCATGTCGGCTCGGGGCCGACGCTCCCACCCTCCAAGTACGCGTGTGCTCCTGTCGCGATACCGGCCGTATACGCGCCGATCGCCCAGAACGCGACGTAGCCGAGGTCGAGAAGTCCGGCGAAGCCCACCACCACGTTCAGACCGAGAGCGAATAAGACGAAAAGAGCCGTTCTGGCGAGGACACTGCCGTTCGTCGCACGCTGGAGCCAGATCGGGATCGAGAACCAGTCTCCGAGGAAGGGAAGGAGCGCTGCGATCGTTATCAATATCAACCCGATAAGCGGGTACGCCCACTTCCGATTGTCTTCGATCTTGCCGCGGAACGTGCGCCACCGACTGGTTACCGGCTCCAGGTCCTTGCGCACGGCTTTGCGGAAGCGAGCGTAGGCCGCAGAACGCGTGGCTTTGCTCCTGTCGCGTGCGGCCTCGTAGCGCCGGGTGAGAGATTGGTTCTGCGGCCGCGTCGAGGACGGCTCCTGCTTCTGGTTGACGGGGGGTTTGTCGCTCATGAGGCCACCTGTTCGCCCAGGATCCCGGTCGGCTTAAATAGGAGCACCAAAACGAGCACTACAAACGCGGTCACGTTGACCCATTGCGTTCCGAAGCACGCTGAAGATTGAGTCTCGACGACCCCCAGGAGCAGCCCGCCGAGCATCGCCCCGCGGATGTTCCCGATACCGCCCAGGACGGCGGCTGCGAAGGCCTTGATCCCCGGAAGGAATCCGACGAACCAGAAGGCCGGAGCGCCGGGCACGATCGTGTAGAAGAACCCCGCCGCTCCCGCCATGATCCCTCCGACGAAGAAAGTCGTGACGATCACCTTGTCGATGTTTACGCCCATCATCGAGGCCGCTTCAGGATCCTGAGCCACGGCGCGGATCCCTCGTCCAAGGCGCGTCAGGCGCACGAACCGGTCGAGGATGAAGAGCATGACCCCTGCCGCGACGACGATCATGATCCGCTTGTTCGTGATGTCGGTACCGAAGAGGTGGAACACGGTGCTGGTCTTGAAAAGCTCGGGCACTGCTTGGGGATTCGGGCCGGCGATCGCAGGCAGCTTGATCGGGCCGATGTAATGCAAACCATCCATCAATACGAAGAGGTACTGGATGAATAAGGACGCGCCGATAGCGCTGATCAAGAAAGATAATCGTGGCGCGCCGCGTCTTCGAAGAGGTCGGTAGGCAAGCCGCTCGAGCAAGACTGCGAGCACGCCGGAAATGATCATCGCCGGGATCAACGCCCCCACCATGACCATCAGAAGCTTTCCGCCGGTGATCGGGGCCGTCACATTGAACCAGTCGCGCACTGCGTAAAGAGTCGTGAACGTCGACACCATGAATACTTCGGAGTGGGCGAAGTTGATGAGTTGTAGGACGCCGTACACCATCGTGTACCCGAGAGCGATCATGGCGTAGATGGAGCCGAGGGTTAGGCCATTACGGAGCTGATCCCAGAACTGATCTGCAACGTTATGCAGGCAATCCAAACTCGCGCTCCCCCGAGGCCGTTGTTAGGTGCGGTGAAGATAACAGAAGAAGGGGCGGACCCTCAGGCCCGCCCCTTCTTGTGACGCTAGTGCTTTTTAGTGCTTTTATCCCTCGCCGAGGAGTTGCTCCGCGCTACCGAGAGACGTGAGCTCCCCGCCCTCGATCTTGTAGAGGTAGAAGAGCTTCTTCGGGTCGTCCGTAGCGATCTCGTGCTTGTCGTCGAACGCGTACGGCTTTGCGACGCCATCGAAGGGTGAGTCCGTCGTGAGCGAGTCAAAGTAGGCCTTGATCCCGTCACGAACGCCCTGGACGTCGTCCATGGTGGCGCCCCCATCGAGAGCTTCTTTGATCCCGTTACCTACGAGGGTGCCTACGTCGTAACCCTCGGCCGCGTAAACGGGGACCGACGATGCCTTACCGCCAACCTCGTCGTTGAACTTCTGAACGAAGTCACCGGCGATGTTGGTCGGGGCGATGAGGAAGACGTTGTCGGCAGCGTCGCCGGCAAGGTCCAGCGTGGTCGAGGACAGCGAACCGTCACCCGACATCAAGGGGATGTCCAGACCCTCGTCCCGCGCCTGCTTGACGATCTTGCCGAAGTCTGCGTCGTAGCCGCCGAAGAACATGAAGTCCGCTCCGGACGACTTGATCGTGCTGACGAGCGAGGAGTAGTCCTCCTGGCCGGTCTCGATACCCTCGAACCCGGCGATGTCGATGCCTGCGTCCTCGACGACGCCCTTGACGGTCTCAGCCAGCGGCTGGCCGTAGTCGGATTTGTCGTGTGCGACGAAGACGTTTTTCGGTGCGACAACGCTGGTGATGTACTCGCCCGCGATGCCGCCCTGAGAGGCGTCGTTTCCAACGCCTCGGTACCAGTAATCCCATCCCTCTTCGCCGAGAGACGTGGCCGTGGCCGACGCAGTGATGAAGGGGATCTGAGACTCGTTGTAGGTGTCACCCGAGGCAGCGGACTCCCCGGAGAATCCCGGGCCGATCACTGCAACGGTCGTTTCGTCCGTCGTCGCCTCGTCGAGGACCGCAGGAGCGTTGTCCGCCGATCCCTGCGTGTCACCCTTCTTCAGCGTGATCGTGGCGGGGAAGTCCGGATCTGCGTTGAACTCGTCGATCGCGATCTGGGCCCCCTGGAACGAAGGCACCACGAGGTAGTTGTAGGGACCGGTCAGGGCGCCCTGGAAGTAGACGGTTACGTCTACCTTCTCGACGGGCGTGTTGCCACCCGTGTCGGTGGTGCTGGGCTCGTCTTTACCGCAGCCCGCGGCGATCAACGAGAACGCGAAAAGCATGGCCAGCAAAGGCAGCCATTTGGATCTCCTCATGCACTTCCCCCTTACGTCTTCCTACGGGTCTGGGACGGGACGCTCCGGGGAGCCCGGAGATACTCCGTCCCACGCCTCCCAACCGGAAAGCAGCCGTCAGTGTACCCAGGGATAGGCCGTAGCGCCACGACCTACTACTCCGGTAGCAGAAACTACTCGCCGCCGAGGAGCTCCTCGGCGAGGGAACGCATCGAGCGGCGCTCGTCCAACGCACGCTTCTGTAGGTACCGGAAGGCCTCGCCTTCGCTCATCCCCTGAGAGTCGATCAAACGTCCTTTGGCCCGGTCGACGACCTTCCGAGTTGCCAGCTGCTCTTCGAGATTCGACGATTCTTCCTTTAACGCGCCAAGCTCTGCGTGACGGGCGAGCGCGATCTCGATCGCCGGCATCAGATCCGATTTCTGGAACGGTTTCACGAGGTAGCCCATCGCCCCGGCGTCGGCGGCCCTCTGCACCAGCTCTTTCTGCGAGAACGCAGTGAGGATGAGCACGGCCGCCAGTTGGTGGGCGTTGATCTGCTCGGCCGCGGTGAGCCCATCCATGCCCGGCATCTTCACGTCCATGATCACGAGGTCCGGCGACTTCTCCCGGGCGAGCCGCACGGCGGCCTCCCCGTCGGCCGCCTCCCCCACGACGTCGAGGCCTTCCTCTTCAAGCATCTCCTTGAGGTCGAGACGGATGATCGCCTCGTCCTCCGCGATGAGGACCTTCGGTTTCCGTTCGGGGGTCGGCGTCATCCGAGCATCCTGTCGAGGAGCCGGTCCTGCTCCTTTTGCAACTCCGCGATGCGCTCCGTCGCCTCGTCGCGCTGTTTGACCATCCGCTCGTAGTCCGCGGCCGCCTCTTGGTATTCGCGATGTGCGATCGGGGTCTCTGCCACGAGGGCCCTCGTCTTCGTCTCTTCGACGACGTCCATCTGGAAGAGCAACTGCTCCTCTGCGATGCGAAGGTCGTCGCGCGCCTTCACGATCCGGTCGCCGATCTCGGCAAGGCTCTTCTCGATCTGCATGGGGGCAGGATATAGGCCCCCAGAGGGCCTTCCCCAGAAGAGCTTCCTGCGTTGGTGCCGGGAGCGGGATTCGAACCCGCAAGCCCTTTCAGGCAATGGTGTTTGAGACCATCGAGTTTACCAGATTTCTCCATCCCGGCGCAGATTCATTTTAAGGT
>JAXDJP010000329.1:0-6452 GCA_034665645.1 Actinomycetota bacterium
ACCGATGCGGCGGGGGAATCCATGTCGAAACTCCGGAGCGGCACGCGCGTGACCGTCACTGTTCAAGCCCTCTCCTCGGTGCGCACCCTTCGCAACGTGATCGCGGAAACTCCGGGCGGCGATCCCGGAAACGTAGTTATGGCCGGCGCGCATCTCGATTCGGTGATCGATGGACCGGGCATCAACGACGACGGCTCGGGCGTCGCAACCCTGATGGGCATCGGGGAAGAGCTCGCGACCGGAAAACCGAAGAACAAGGTCCGCTTCGCGTTCTGGGCCGGGGAGGAGTACGGCCTGTTGGGGTCGCGGCATTACGTCGACGGCCTCACCGACGACGAACGTGGAGGCATCGCGGTCTATCTCAATTTCGACATGCTGGCGTCGCCCAACTACGCGCCGCTCGTCTACGACGACACCGGAGCGCCACATGGATCGGCCGATGTTACGCGCTTACTGCTGGACCTCTTGAAGGAAGAAGGGGTGCAAGGAGAGCGCATCGATCTGGCGGGCCGCTCGGACCATTACGCGTTCGAGCAGGCCGGCATCCCGGTCGGGGGACTCTTCTCGGGTGCGGAGGAGATCAAGTCGGATGAGGAAGCCAGGCGGTACGGGGGGGAAGCGAACGAGCCGTTCGACGCGTGCTACCACCAAGCTTGCGACGACATCTCGAACATCTCGAACGAGGCTCTCGCAGATCTCTCGAAGGTTGCGGCCGCAGCCGTCGCAGCGTTCGCCAACGGCGCGGCGCCGGGAAGCTAACTCGCTTCCGTTTCCTCGGTGATCGACGGCAAGCGCGAGAAACCGCACCATAGAAGAGCGCTCAGGTAATCGACAAGAGAGGTGCGTGTCATCGTGGGTTTCTCGAGCCAGCGATCGCCGGCGAGCTGCACCATCCCGACGATGCCATTGGCCCACGGCTCGGCCCCCCCAGAGTCCGCCCCCATACGACGGAGTTCCTCTCCCAGAACCAACGCGATCTCCTGGCTCAACTGCCCGATGAAATCGGCGACCGTCGCCTGCGCCTCCGGTCGTTCGCCCACCGCCCGGTGCATCAAGAACCGGTAAACCTGGGGATCGCCCTCGATGAACGCGAGATAGGTCTCGATCGTGGATCTGATGCGCTTCTCGGGATCGGCCTCGGCCGCCAGGGCTCGTCGCAGCTCCTCCATCAGCGCGCTGACGTACCTCTCGGCCAACGCTTGATACAGGCCCCCCTTGTCCCCGAAATGCTTGTAAAGGATCGGCTTGGTAACCCCCGCCTCGGCCGCGATCTCGGTCATGGAAGTGTTGGGGCCCCGCCGCCGGATCGCCCGATCGGCCGCTTCCAGCAGCTCCGCGCGCCGCGTCGCCCGGCGCTCGATCTGCTCGGGCGTGCGTCGTCGTTGGACCAAGCGGTGGTTTCGTGGCATATTACCCAGGGTAACGGTTACTAACGGTAACGGCAACCAAAGGAGCCAGGAGTGCCCTCAGTGCAGGCGTTGTCACATGCCGCAGCATCCGTCCCTCCCGCGGGAGGGGCCGCGGTCGGGGAGCTCGTCGTGGCCTCGATCGTAGGAGCCGTCATGGCCGCGGGCCTCGCTCTCTTTGGGTTCGCGCACCGGAAGGGATCGACGCAGCTCCTTACGAAGGCCGGCAACCTCAGCGAGCGAGTATCGGGGATACCCGGCTGGGCCTCCCTGCCCGCACTCATCGCCGGTATCTCTTTGCTGGTCGCGGTCCTGGGCTTTTATGCGGACGTTGCGACGCACATCGATAACGGACGCGACCCCGGTCCCTTCGCAAACCCATTTCACTACCTGATCATCTTCGGCCTTCTGGGGATAGCGCTGGCCGGCTACGTTTCCATCCTCCTGGGGTCGGGCGACGAGGACCCCCGGGCGGTCACCGTCGGCGCGTCGCTCTTGGGCGAGGGATGGAAGGTCCCGATCGGCGGGATCTTGTTACTCGTGTGCGGCACCATCGCCGTGTTGGGTTTCCCTCTCGACGACGTATGGCATCGACTCTTTGGTCAGGACGTCACCTTGTGGAGCCCAACTCACATGCAGATGGTCGGCGGCGCGTCCCTCTCCACCCTTGCTTTGTGGATCCTCATGACGGAAGCCACGCGTGATGTGTCGGGGGCCCGTCGTTCTCGCTCCCTCAACTTGCTCCTATCGTTCGTTGCGGGTTCGTTCCTCATCGGCCTCTCCGCCTTCCAAGCGGAGTTCGACTATTCGGTGCCGCAGTTCCGCCTCCTCTATCACCCGATCCTTCTGCTCCTTACGGCCGGAGCCGCGCTCGTGCCCGCTCGCATCTGCCTCGGCCGCGGCGGCGCGCTTAGATCGGTGGTCGTCTTCGTTGGGATCCGAGGCTTGCTCACTCTGGTGATCGGCCCCGTGATGGGACACTCACTTCCCCACTTCCCGCTGTACATCGCCGAAGCGCTGGCGGTCGAAGCGGTAGCTCTGCGAGTCTCGACCGATCGCCAGCTAACGTTCGGCGCGATAGCGGGCGTGGCCATCGCCGTCTTCGGGCTTCCCGCAGAGTGGGCGTGGAGTCACGTGTGGACAACGATCGCGTGGCCCTCTGCGCTATTGCCGGGGGCCGTTCTCTTCGGCCTTCTCGCGGGCGTCGCGGGAGGGGTCCTCGGGGGTTACATCGGAAGGGCGCTTACGGATTCACGCGAGAGGCAAGAGAGTCCGGCATGGATCGCCATCGCGATGGCAGCGGGGGTCCTCCTCTGTCTCGCGTTCCCCTTCCCCACCGACGCGTCACTCGACGCCACGGCGACGGTCGCGTTGACGCCGACAGAGCGCGCGGGCTGGGTGAACGTGGATGTGACGACGGAGCCTGCCGACGCAGCAAGCGACGCCTCGTGGTTCAACGTGACCGCGTGGCAAGGGGGAGGAAGCGTCTTGCGAGAACTCGTTGCGGAGGGTCCCGGCACCTACCGCGCCAACGGGCCCGTACCCGTGACCGGCGATTGGAAGACGCTGATCCGGTTCCAGAAAGGCAAGTCGGCGCTGGCCTTCCCGATCTACCTTCCGGCCGACCCAGCGATCCCTGCAAAGGGGGTCGCAGCGACTCCGAAGAGAACCGCTGCTTTCGTCGCGGACAAGAAGATCATCCTGCGCGAGGCAAAGCCGGTTAGCTCGACACTTACCGTGGGTGCGTCGATCGCGCTGGGGGCGATCTTCCTTACATGGGTATTCATAATGGCCTGGGGGCTCGGGCGCCTGCAACCTCCGTTGCCGCGCGGCGCACCGAGAACCATGCCAACGCCGGCCTAAGTGGCGACGCTATGGGGTAGATGTCGTGAGAGTGTTCCCGGACTCGGCAGATGGAAGGAACGAGTGGATGACGCTGGCTGAACGAGAATCGTTGGACTCCGTGCGTGAGCTCGAATCTCTCTTGTTGGAGCGCTTGCGAACCCCGCGGCCCCAGGAGCTCGAGATCGATGCGGCGGTCGCGCTGGACCTGACCGACGCCGACGGGTGGACTCTCAGATTCCGCGATGGCGTCATCTCGCTGTCGTCGGGTGCCGACCCCCGGGCCGACACGACCGTCATCACCGATGCGGCCACTTTGGTCGACGTCATGACGGGAGCCCGTTCCGGCATCGAGGAGTTCCTGGAGGGAAGACTTCACGTGAGGGGGAACCTCGCCCTGTCACTCAGATTGGGGGACATCTTCGACGTCACCGTGTCGGACGACCGTGCTCCTCGCACGAGCTTCGCTGAGGTTGGAAAACTCCGGACGTTCTATCTCGAAGCGGGAGCCGGCACACCGGTCGTCCTGTTGCACGGGCTCGGCGCGACGAACGTGTCGCTCCTCCCGACGTTGTGGGACCTCGCCACAGATCACCGTGTGGTGGCGCCGGACCTTCCGGGCTTCGGAGAGTCCTCGAAGCCCCTCCGCTCTTACAACTCGGAGTTCTACGCGGAATGGCTGAAGGACCTTCTGGATGAGCGCGGCATCGAGCGAGCCCACTTGGTGGGCAACTCCATGGGGGGCCGTGTCGCCATAGAAGCCGCGTTGCGATATCCCGAACGCGTCGACAAGCTGGTCCTTCTCGCTCCGTCTCCCGCATTCATCAAGCGACGCGAGTTCGTCCGCCTCGTCGGCTTGTTGCGGCCGGAACTCGCCCTCCTTCCGCTGCCGGTCCCTCGCCGCCAAGTGATGGCGGGATTGAAAGGAATGTTCAGCAGTCCCTCGCGCATGGAGGAAGGTCGACTCGAAGCCGCGGCGGACGAGTTCATCCGCGTCTTCTCGACGGCCAAGGGTCGCATCGCCTTCTTCTCCGCGGCGCGCCAGATCTACCTCGAGGAGCCCTACGGGGAGAACGGGTTCTGGGATCGGCTCCCGAACCTGTCGCGCCCTGCGCTCTTCGTGTGGGGCGACCGCGATCGTCTCGTGCCGGCGAAGTTCGCGCGCCACGTTCAGAAAGCGCTGCCGCGATCGGAGTCGGTGGTGATGGAGGATTGTGGACACGTTCCCCAGTTCGAGCATCCGGAAAGAACGAACGAATTGATCAGAGCGTTCATAGACCGATGACGGCTCCCCGAGCGGAACGCATCAGCGAGGAAAAGAAAGCTCTTATCGCCGGTGCCGCCGCGGAGCTCAGCGCGCGCGATCCCGAGTTCATCCGGTATCAGCTTCCCGGGATGTGGCTGTTCAGCACGATCTACTTCCGCGCCGAGGTAACGGGGTTCGACAGGATCCCCGAGGAGGGCCCCGTTCTGTTCGTGGGAAATCACTCGGGCGGCAACATGACGCCCGACAGCATGGTCTTCATGCTTGCCTTCAACACGTACTTCGGTGTGGAGAGACCCGTTTACGCGCTGGCACATTCGCTCGTCACCTCATGGCCCGTCGTAGGTCACCTCGCCGGAAAGTGGGGAATCATCACCGCGGGCCCGAAAGCAGCGCAGGCGGCACTCGACGAAGGGGCAAGCGTGCTCGTCTACCCGGGCGGCGATGTGGAAACGCACCGCCCCTGGACCGCACGCCACGAGATCCGCTTCGACGGTCGCAAAGGGTTCCTCCGGACGGCGAAGGATGCGGGCGTTCCGATCGTGCCCGTCGTCTCCGTCGGGGGGCAGGACACGTATCTCCCGCTTACCGACGGTAGGCGTATCGCTCGTTTGCTAAAGCTCGACAAACTCGCGCGTCTAAAGGTGCTTCCGATCTCGCTTGCGCTTCCTTGGGGACTCAATATCGGGGACTTCGGTGGGCACCTCCCGCTGCCTGCCAAGATCCGCATGGAGGTTCTGGAACCGATCGACGTCGTGGAACGCTTCGGTGACGATGCCGACTCCGATGAGGCCTACCGGTACGTCACCGAACGTATGCAAGAAGCACTGACGGCACTCGCCGCGGGACGCGTCCTCCCGCCGCTCCTCTGATGGAACTCAGCGAAACGATCCGGATCGCCGTTTCTCCGACGAAGGTCTTCGAACTCGTCGACGATCCGGCTCGCTACCACGAGTTCTTCGTCGGCGTCACGCGTTGGGAACCGCGCAGCAAGAAGTTGCGCGGTGTTGGCGCAAAGTTTCGAGTGCTCATGCAAGTCGGATCGATCCAAGCTGGGGGAACCGTCAAGGTCATCGAGCGGACGCGTCCGAAACTCATCAGGTGGGAGTCGGAACAGGGCATCCACCAAGCCGGTTGCTGGCGACTCGAAAAGGTCGACGACGGGACGGACCTCACGCTCGATATCGAGTTCGATCTAAGCGGCGGGCCACTCGGAGCACTCGTGGCGCGCCTCGCCGGACGGATCGTGGCGCGAAACATGTGGGCCACCCTGATGGCGGCGCGGCGCATCGTCGAAAACGAAGACTGACGCACAAAGAGAGGGCCCGCTGAGCGGGCCCTCTCTAGTTCGATCGAACCTTAGTGCGTGACCACGACGTGTGAGGCGGACTTACCGACGCGGTGGTCGCCGTCTTGCTTCGGCCACTTGGTCCGGAAGACCGCGGTGTCGAAGTAGACCCTCTTGTAGAAGCGCGTGTGGCAGTTCGAATCCAACTTGTTGACACCCACCGTCTTCCAAGTGCCATCGAGCCGGCGCTTCTGTAGCTTCAGCGTCGTGTGCTCGTGACCGGGGCAACGGCGCAGCCAGCCCTTGAATTTGATGCGGGTTCCTTTGGCGGGAAGGTCTCGTCTGATCCCCAGTTTGGCGAGAGGACCCGGAAGGACGACGGAGCTATCGCATACGTCTCCCCTCCCGTCCTTGTCGACATCGGCCTGACCGGCATTAGGCGTAGTCATGCAGTTGTCGCTCCCGTTGCTGATCCCGTCACCGTCCACGTCATCGTCGCAATTGTCTCCAAGTCCGTCACCGTCAAGATCCTTCTGGTGGGGATTGGCCGTGACCGAACAGTTATCTCCGTCGTTCGAAACGGTGTCTCCGTCGACGTCGTCGTCGCACGCGTCCCCGACCCCATCCCCGTCCATGTCGGTTTGGTCTGCGT
>JAXDJP010000330.1:0-9831 GCA_034665645.1 Actinomycetota bacterium
CGAACGTCCGCCAAGTGGTGCATCGCGCCCGCAGTCACGTGTCCGCTAGACGGCCGCGCTTCCCGACCTCCGATGATGAAGGCAAGCGCGTCGCCTTCGAATTCATGCAAGCTTGCGCGAGCGGAGAAACCGACAGGCTCCTATCGCTGCTGGCGCCCGACGTAACGCTGTGGACCGATGGCGGCGAGCACGCCTCCGCCGCGAAGCGCCCGGTCCAGGGCTCCTCCCTGGTAACGAGGTTCCTGCTCGGCGTTATTCGCAAGACGCCCGTGAATGACGTCTCAACACGGATGGCGAGCGTCAACGGGGAGCCGGGATTCATCATCTTCGAGGGCGATACGCCGACCGACGTGGGGGCACTCGAGATCGTCGAAGGCAAGATCCGGGGCATCCGGATCGTTCGCAACCCCGACAAGTTGCGGGCGGTGATGCGGCGCCGAGGATGACCCATGTCACTCCCCTCGTAGGATTGGCTCATGAGTTCTTTCGCGACGCCGGAGGCCGTGACTACGGGGTTGGAAGCCGCCGGCTACCTCGCCGACGATCAGATCTCGACGATCGTGTACCTCGCCGCGAAGCTGGAGAAGCCTCTTCTCGTGGAGGGCCCTGCGGGCGTCGGCAAAACCGAGTTGGCGAAGGCGGTCGCCGCGAGTCTCGGCCGGACGCTCGTCAGGCTGCAGTGTTACGAGGGAGTCGACGAGACGAAGGCTCTGTACGAATGGAACTACAAGAAGCAGCTGCTTCGCATCCAAGCGGGCGGAGACGAATGGAACGAGCTCTCCGAGGACATCTTCAGCGAACCGTTCCTCCTAGAGCGCCCGATCCTCAAAGCGATCCGCTCCTCGGAGCCCGTCGTGCTGTTGATCGACGAGATCGACAAACTCGACTACGAAGCAGAGGCTCTCCTGCTCGAGGTTCTGGCCGATTACCAAGTGACGATCCCCGAGATGGGCACCGTTACGGCGAAGCAGGTTCCTTTCGTGTTGCTGACATCGAATAACGAACGCGACCTGACCGAAGCCTTGAAGCGACGCTGCCTCTACCTGCACATCGACTACCCGGCCCCCGCACGCGAGAAGGCGATCGTTTTGTCGCGCGTTCCGGGGATACAGGAGGCACTCGTCGACCAGCTCGTTCGCGTCGTGCAGAGCCTTCGAGAGCTCGACCTGAAGAAGGCTCCATCGATCGCCGAGACGATCGACTGGGCCGAGACGCTCCTTCACCTCTCCATCACCGAGCTCGAGGCGGACGGCATCCGCAGGACACTCCCCGTTCTCTTGAAGTTCGAGAGCGACCTCGCCAAAGCGAACGAGCACCTGAAGCTCGCGTCGAGCTGATGCTCGATCGCGTTCTGGCGTTCGGCACGGCTTTAAGGGACGCCGGCATCCCCGTCTCGATCAGCGAAACGAACGACGCGCTGAGCGCGGTCGACCTCGTTCCCCCGCGGGAGCCTGAGGTGTTGCGCGCGACCCTGGCCGCAACGATGCTCAAGAAGGAGACCCACCGCCCCGCGTTCGACGTCCTCTTCGACCTCTATTTCGGCGTACGAACCACGGATGCGTCGGAGCCCGCCCCAGATGGTGAGGAAAGGCTGCGCCAGGAGCTTGCCGAGGCTCTCGCCGCGGGTGACGGCGCGGGACTGGGAGACATCGCCACGCGGGCAGTCGGATCGCTCGGCCGACTGGACACATCCCGCGACTGGTATTCGAACTACGAAGTAACGCGAGCTCTCGACCTAACCGGGCTGCGGGCTCGATTGCTGGCCCGGATCGACGCCGACAAAGGAGCCCCTCTCCGCCGGCAACTACGTCGAGACGAGGTCGAGCGACGGCTTGCCGCCTTCCGCGGCGCGCTGCTCGCCGAGACGAGACGGCGCGTTGCCGAACACCGGGGGCCGGAAGCGGTCGCGGCGTACGCCGTCCAACCACTGCCCGAGGATCTCAGCTTCCTCAGCGCGACGACGGATCTCGACGAACTACAACGAGCGGTGCGCCCTCTGGCCCGAAAGCTCGCAACCAGGGTTGCGATGAAACGCCGCAGAGCAAGGCGGGGACAGTTGGACATCCGGAAGACGGTCAGACACTCGCTGTCGTCGGGAGGGACGCCGCTCGATATACACATGAAACACCGACCCCCGCATCGGCCCGAGGTCTTCGTTCTGTGCGACGTCTCCAGTTCGGTCGCGAGATTCTCGAGGTTCGGATTGATGTTGACGCACTCACTGGCGTCGCAGTTCTCAAAGGTTCGCTCCTTCGCCTTCATCGACACCGTCGATGAGATCACGCGTTTCTTCGATCGGGAGGACTTCGCTGTGGGTCTCGAAGCGATGAGCCGGGAGGCCGTGGTGATCGAGCACGAGGACCGCTCGGACTACGGTCGCTCGATCGAGGTCTTCCTCCGTGACTTCGGCCGCGACGTGGGCGCGAAGGCGACGGTGCTCATCCTCGGAGACGCGCGGAACAACTATCGCTCGTCGAAGGTCGCGGCTCTACGCGAGTTGCACGAGAAAGCCCATCACCTTTACTGGCTGAATCCCGAAGCCGAGGGCGATTGGGACAGCGGAGACTCGATCGCAACCACGTACGCCGAGCACGTCGACAAGATGGTCGAGGTCCGGAACATCGGTCAACTACAGGACTTCATCGCGAAGGAGCGTTAGGACCGGCTGCGCAAAGCCGCCGGATCGGGCCCTAGTTCACAGGTGGCGGCGCTCGATAAGCCTCAGGTATTCGGTCAGGTGGCGCGGCCCCAGGAACTCGTCTCGCACGCGATTCTGCGCACGCTTCCCGATCTCGGTCGCTCGCTGGGCGTTCTGAAGTAGGTCGGCAACGTCGCCTCCGTACTCTTCGAGGTCCTTCGGGTCCTGGACCAGCAATCCGGTCACGCCGTCCTCGATCTGATCCTGGATACCGCCGATCTTGCTAGCGACGACCGGGCGCGCCTTCCACATCGCCTCGGCCACCGTCAATCCGAACCCTTCCGCGAGACTCTTCTGCACGACGACATCGGCGCGGCGCTGCAGCGCGTTAACGATGGCGGCGTTCTCCTCCCCGTCATCCATGGGGAGCGACGCGAGATGAACGCGCGCCTTAACGTCGGAGTCCAGGGATTCCCACGCCGCGATCGACTCGAGCACTACCTCGGCCCCCTCGGGGTCGTCCGCCACTGCCTCGACGTCAGGGCCCGCAACTACGAGGTGAACGTCGTCGACCTGCGGGGCTACGTGCTCGGCGAATCCACGGATCACGCCGACGGGATCCTTCAAGCGGTCCCAGCGCGACACCTGCAACACGAGCCTGTCATCGGGCTTCGGAGCATCCCCGCCCTCGATGTAGTCCGCGGTGCGCTGCACCTGCGCGGGCGAACCATCCTCGCGATGGAACGTTGGCGCGCTCTTCGCTTCACCATCAAGCAGGCCCGCTACAGCGAGGATCGCCGACACGGCATCGCCGTCGAGTTCTTGGTTCTTCGCGGAGAAAGCGTCGATGGAGGGACGGATGATGTCGATCTTCGATCCGTCGACACCTTCCCATGCGAACTCCCGACGTGAGAAGACGAGCGAATCGGCTTGCGTCACGTAAGGAAGTAAGAACTGCCACGCTTGCCGCGCGACGTCGGTGGGAAGGTCGAGGCCCACGTGGCACCGCCAGATGACCGACGCACCCTTCTCTTTCAACCGCGCTACCAATCCGGCCGGCTGAGGATCGTGGACGAGCACGACGTCTTTCGCGGCGACCATTGATACGAGCTCCGACGCGCCCTCGTCGATCGTCTCCTCGTAGATACGTCTTTCGGCGTCTCCGAGCTCGCCCCCATCTCCCTCCGACCCATGCAAGAAATTGTGGATCCGCTTGGTGATGCGGAAGAAGTCGGGGTTGCCTCCGATCACGAGCCAGCGAGCATCGACACCGATCCCTTGGCAGTACGCGAGGAGCGAGCGAAGCATCTCCGCGACGCCACCGCCCGACGCGGTGGAATTGATGTTCCAGACTCGGCGACCCTCGAATAGCTCGCGTGCCCGCTGCATCGCGGCGGCGAACTCCGCGTAGCGCTCCGGTGGAAGCACTTCTTCGAAGCGCTCCGGTCGCAAAACCCGCGTCTCTACCTCTTGAACGGACATGTCACCCCTCGGCCTTGTCTTTTGGATGCGGGCAGAGCGTAGCCGCCCGGGCCCGGGACGGTTCGGAATAAAGGAGATGCAGTCGACCCGTAGAAGTCTTCAGGCGACGCCCGGAAATGGGCGACTCTCTCTCGAGCTGGCGGTGGGACGCCGGGTTCTCCCGGCGTGAGATGAGGGGTACTGGGACCAGAGGGGTGGCCGGACGGGTCGCCCCTCTTCCTCTTCAGCCGCCGATCTGTGACATCGACCGCGCCGGCTTCACGAAATCCGGTTGGCCGATCCGGTGACCGCTCCACTTCGCCGCGACGCAGCCGAGCGCGAGCGCCTCGAGCTCCTCGTCCGATGCCCCACTCCTGAGGGGGCCGCGCAGGTCGGTCTCGTCCAGCGAGAACAAGCAAGAGCGCAGTTGTCCGTCCATCGTGAGGCGCAACCGGTTGCAGGAGTCACAGAAAGGTTCGCTGACCGACGCGATCACACCGACCGTTCCAGGAGCCCCATCGGCGAAGCGGTACGAGGCCGCCGGCTGGGGTTGACCTTCCTCCAGGTTCTTGAGCGGAAAGGCAGCTTCGATCTCGGCCAGGATCTCGCTGCCGGGAACCACCCCCGCCTCCGACCAGGCGTCTTGCGCGTCGAGCGGCATGTATTCGATGAAGCGAACGTCGTATCCCGTTCGGCGCGCGAGCCGCGCGAAGTCGAGCACCTCGTCATCGTTTTGACCGCGGATGACAACGGTGTTGATCTTTATCGGAGTGAGCCCCGCCTCGGCCGCGGCATCGAGACCGCGCATCACTCCGGCGAGAGCATCGCGCAGCGTCATCTCTTGAAACTTGTGCCGTACGAGAGAATCGCAGGACACCGTCACTCGATCGAGCCCGGCGGAGGCCAGATCCGAGGCGACGCCCGCTAGGAGGAAGCCGTTCGTGGTCAAGGAGATATCGAGCTCCGATCCGAGAGCCCGCAACATCCGAACGAGAACCGGCAGGTCGCGACGAACGAGCGGCTCACCTCCGGTGAGCTTTATCGACTTGACGCCAAGACCGACGAGCAGCGACGCGAGATGCGCGATCTCCTCGTACTCGAGGAGTTCTTCTTTAGGCAACCACGGGAGGCCTTCAGGCGGCATGCAGTAGCGGCACCTGAAGTTGCAGCGATCAGTCACCGAGATGCGCAGGTCGGTAGCGGCCCTTCCGAACGAGTCGATCAGGCGCGCTGGTGGCGGTTCCATCCCCCCATTGTTAGGCCTATTAGGTCTTACCGTCTACGGAAGGCCGAGGCCGGGACGTGCAAGAGATTCGACGCTCCGCTGGTAGAGAGCCCCTTCATCAGGCGGTACACGAGCCACCCGACGAGGACCGGAAGGGCAAACACGGCGACGCGAAAAACGTTGGTAATAACCGCTACCGGGACGTCCAAGACCTTGGCGAGGTAGTCGTTACTCGCGGCGAAGAACAGGACGGAATAGAACGCCAGCACGCCGGCCCCGACCCCCGTTCGCAGCGGTCGGTCTCGAGGTCGGTCGAGCAACTCGTGCTGTTCGTCGTCCTTCGTGAAGAACCTCTCGACGAACGGCCACAAGAGGAGCAATCCGAACGTCACCCCCGGCAACAGGACCGCGGGGAAGAACGGATTCGGAACGAGATGCCCCGCGATCGTGAACTCCCACGGCGGGAACAACCGCAACGCTCCCTCGACCCAGCCCAGGAACCAGTCGGGCTGCGCCGGCGACGTCACCGCCGACGGCTCGAACGGTCCGTACAGCCACACGGGATTGATCTGAGCGAGGCCGCCGAGAGCGCTGAGCACCGCGAGGGTCGCGCAGAAAAGTCCGGCCGCCTTCGCCGCGTACGTCGGCCACAACCGCGAGCCCACGACATTGTGCTCCGTACGGCCGGGTCCGGCGAACTGCGTGTGTTTCTGACGCCACAGGATCGCCAGGTGCGCGCTGAGGAGTCCGATGATCAGCGCGGGGATCAACAGGACATGCACGACGAACAAACGCGTGATGATCTCGTGCGACGGGAACTCACCGCCGAAGATCAAGAAGGCGATCCACGTTCCGATGAAAGGGATCGAGAGCGCGATCGAGTACGCGATCCGTAGCCCCGTCCCCGATAGAAGGTCGTCGGGGAGTGAGTAACCGGTGAACCCGTTGAAGATCGCAAGGATCAAGAGTCCGACGCCGATCATCCAGTTGATCTCACGCGGCCTCCTGAACGCACCCGTGAAGAAGATGCGACACAGGTGCACGATCACCGCGGCGATGAAGACGATCGCCGCCCAGTGGTGGATCTGCCTCATGAGGAGTCCCGCTCGGACGTCGAAGCTCAGCCGGAGGGTCGAGTTGAACGCCTCGGACACCGTGGCGCCGTGAAGAGGGCCGTAGCTCCCGTCGTAGACGATCGGTCGCGAGCTGGGGTCGAAGAAGAACGTGAGGAAGGTTCCGGTGAGCAGCAGGATGACGAAGCAATAGAGCGCTATCTCGCCCAGCATGAACGACCAGTGGTCCGGGAAGACCTTGTTCAAAGCGGAGCGGGCGAAGCCGGAGGTGCCCAGCCTGTCGTCGATCCAACGAGAAGTGCGCTTCAGGATCATGGTTCGTTCCAGAAACCGGGGCCGACGGGCTCTGAGAAGTCACCTCGCGCGACGAGGTAACCCTCCTCGTCCTCCTCCAGAGGAAGTTGCGGAAGAGGGCGTGCGGCGGGACCCGCGGTCGGCGCGGCCGCGCGCAGGACGTCGAAGACCGATTGGTGACACGGACATAAGAGTTGTCTGCGGTCCTGCTCGTACAGGCCGACGGGACAGCCTGCGTGCGTACAGATCTTCGAGTACGCGACGTTCGCGGAAGGGGTCCATTCCTCGCGACCCGGCAGCGGTTGGATCTCGCCCTCGCCGACCTTTATGAGGATCGCCTGTGCATCGGCCGAGCCGACGTTCCCCTCGGGGAACACGGTCACTGCCCCACCGATGAGGAGGTCGTCGGCCCGAACCGCGACCCCGCGGTCATCGACGACCCTCGCTCCCGGCGTCCACGCGGTGTGGAACAAGGCGCTCCCCGGACTCGATCCGAACGAACGTATCGGGAACAGCGCGGCCAACCCCAACGCCCCGACGGCCGCGGTCAGCATCCTTCCGAGGAAGGTGCGTCTCTGAATCTCCTCGAGGGAACGCTCCGCGTCCTCGTCGAGCGCATCGCGTTCGGCATCGCTCGATGCGTGTTCGTGCCGTTCCTGAACCGCGTGCCCGCCCGGCATCAACTCCTTGGCCCACACGACGAGGCCGTACGCGATCCCGCCGAGGGCGACGGCCAACAGCGCCCCCTCTGCTTGAGGTTGCCCGCCGTTCAGGTACACGATCGTGAGAGCCAGCGAGGCCAGCGCGCTAACTCCGAAGGCAGGTCCGATCGAGCGTCCGGGCTTCACGGAGCCGACTCCCCTCTCTCGCCGATCCACAGGATCACGAGCACGAGGATCCCGAGGCCCAATACCCACCCAACGAATCCCTCTGCGATCGGCCCAAGATGTCCGAGGCCGCTGCCTCCTCGGTCGTTCGGCTTCTGTAAGTAAGTCACGTAGCGCACGATCGAGTTGAGGTCGTGTTCCGAGATCGTCCTAGGACCGAACACGGGCATGGAGCCTTCGCGTCCGTTCCCTCCGACGCGCATCGCTTCGGCGACCTGTGTGGGTGTCGCGTCGTAAAGCGCGGGCGCCACAGCTTCGTTCGTCAACGCGCCCCCGATGCCAGTCGTCGCGTGGCACGCCGCGCAGTTGTCGATGTAGAGCTGTTGTCCTTCCAAGAGGTTTCCCGCCGCGACGTCCACCGATGGGATCGCGGGACCCTGGCCCAACGACGCGACGTAGTTCACGATGTCGCGGACCTCGATCTCGGAGTAGTCCGGCTCCGATCGCTTCGGGTACTCGTCTGGTTCGTCGATCGGCATCCGGCCCGTCGTGAGCATGAAGTCGGCGGACGCCCCTCCAACCCCCCTCAGATCGGGGCCATATTCCGTACCCTCGCCGGTCGATCCGTGACAGAACGAGCAATCTGAGAGGTACACCTGCGGAGCCCTATCGTCTGTAGGAGCCGGTGTATGCACTTGGGCCGCCGCAGGACGTGGCACGAGCGGCGCCAGCGCGAGGGCAACGGTGACGAGTAGTAGCAGCGGCGGCAGAACGGCCTTCCGCTTGACGTCGTCGCGACCCGGTCCGGCACCTCGGAACCAGCGCGCGAACAAGAACGCGGCGACCGAGACATACAGGATCCCAGCCGGGATCCACATGATCAGCCCCGCCAGCTGCTGGTCCTCGAGTGCGGTCAAGCCCGTCGTGCGCAGGTGCTCGTAGTGAGGGAATAGGGGGGCCGACGCGAAGGTGAACAAGGCTCCCAGCGCGGTGGACTGAATCCCGGCAAAGGCAACGTAGAAGATCGCGCCTCCCGCCGGCATCCTGCGCTCCCAAGTGCCGAGGGCCACCGCCCAGAACAGAAGTGCCGATCCGAAGAACGTCACGTGTTCGAGAACGTGTAGAGGTTCCGTTCGGAGAGCCGCGTCGAAGAGGGCCGGCGCGTGCCACCCCCACACGAGAGCTACATGCACGACCCAGGCGAACGCGGGCACCGTCACGAAGGCGATCGAGCGCCGCACGAAGGGGGCATGGCGGGCAGCGTTCACGAGTGAGCGGGCCCCGTCAGGAAGCGCCCGGATGAATGGGCCAACCGGCCGCGCACATACGAACAGGAGTGGCGCGACCAAGATGAGCACGAGGTGCTGAACCATGTGCACCCACAGATAACTCTCCGCCGCGGATTCCAGCGGCGGAGCAAGCGCAGCCGCGAGCGATACGGATGCGGCGATGACACACGCAGCTCGGCGGGTCCTCGGTGTCATCGGCAACTCGGTATCGCTATCGGTCCAACAACGGTCAAAAGGATCACGATCGCGAAATAAGCCGCAGAGCACTCTCCGATCAGAGCCATGAAACGTGACCGGTCGACCGCGGCATCGGCCTCATCCCGCAGCTTCAGGCGCGCCCGACGAGCCACCAGACCGCACGACACCGTCGCGGCGAGAGCGAGGATCGTCGCGATCACGCCGATAGCGTTCACACTGAGCCCCCAGATGTCCGGCCTCGAAGAACCGGCGCTGCACGCGACCTCCTCCGCGCCGTACGAGATCAGAAGTTGGGCGGCCCACACGACGGGGGGCCCGGCGATCCCCCACCACAACGGCAGCAAAGACACTGGGCGCCCTTCGGGGCGAACCTCGATCGCATCGCTCATAGGTTCGGGCCCAAGTAGAGCGACAGGAAAACGAAGATCCAAACAACGTCCACGAAATGCCAATACATCGCGCCGGTCTGAACGTGAAGGAAGTTCCCTTCGTCGTAGTGGCCCCCCCAAGCACGAGCCTGGTTCCACGCATTCATGGCAAGCCCGACCGCGACGTGCGCACCGTGAAGACCCGTGATGACGAAGAACAGCGAACCGTAGGAGTTCGATCGAGGGGTGAACTCATCGAGCGCATGTGGGTACTCGATACCCAACTGCAGCGCGAGGAAGGCCACGCCTAGGGCGAACGTGATCGCGAGGCCGAGCTTCAAACGTGCGACGTTCCCCTTCTCTACGGCGGTCTCGGCCCAATGCATCGGAAAGCTGCTCGAAAGAAGAACGACCGACATGATCACCGGTAGCCCCAGCGAAGGTGCCTCTATACCGGC
>JAXDJP010000331.1:0-3615 GCA_034665645.1 Actinomycetota bacterium
CAGACGGTCACTTTCGGGCAATCGGATCTGGTCGACCTGCACCGAACGGGTACCGCACCTTGGCCGGACTCTCCTACGCCCATCCTGCAGGCCGGGGGTGCGAGTTCCCTTGACACCCACCTGGCGGCGGGGCCGGGAGGCAAGGCGGCCGAGACGTGGATCGCCGGCAGCGACCTGTTCTTGTCCATCCGGAATGCGAGCGGTGTGTGGGGTTCGCCGGTGCAGGTCGACGAGTCGCCGCCCTCCTTCGAGTCGGTCATCGCATCCGACTTGACCTATGACTCCCTCGGCAACGCCGTCGTGGTGTGGGTTCTGTCGGAACGGATCTCGCCGGACGCAAACGAGATGCGAACTCACGTGTACGCACGCACGCGTTCGGCGGCAGGAACGTTGGGTCCCATACAGAGCCTCTACGTCGTTCCGGTCAGTACCGACGGCTTGGCGCAGAAGTACATCGGCACCGTCCGATCCACCGTCGACTCAGAGGGCCACGTCCGGGCGGTATGGATGACGGAGGACTCTCAAGGTTTCCAACCGAATGCTGCGACCGGTCCGGCACAACTTCGCACCGCTCTCTTGACGTCACCGGGTGGGGATTCTTGGACGGTTCCCGACGCGCCGATCGCTTCAGCGGGCGAGCCCTACGACGAGTGGCAGATGGCATCGGATGGCGCGGGAAACGTCTCGTTCATCTGGTTCAATCGCAACCTCGACACCAACCAGAGGACGCTGTATTACGCACCCCTTCCCTCTGGAGTCGCGTCGATCGGTTCTCCGTCTGTCGTCGCTACCGACGATCCGGCAGCTCATCGAGACTTCTTCACGGCTATCGTCCGCGTCAATCCCGCAGGGGCTGCGGTCGTCGGCTGGCTCGAGCGCACGGTCACCTACGACCCCAACACGAGCGCGGCCACTCAATCCGAGGAGTTGAAGGCCCGTTCGAGGTCGACGGTCGGTGCGGATCTCGGTCCTGCCGCAACCGTTGCCAGTGGTGTGGACAACGGCGACCTGTCGGGTCAGATCAGGATCGAGGGTGAGCACCCCTTCGACTTCGCGATCAATAGTGACGGCGACGCCCTCGCCGTGTGGTCGAAAGACACGGGATACCAACAGGCCAAGCTGCAGTCGAGCCGGAGACCGTCCGGTGGGAGCTGGAACGCACCGCAGGACGTCGAAGCCTCGCCGTCGGGACAGGCCATGTGGCCCTTGCTGGAAGCCGGCCCCGACAACTCGTTCGATGTGGTGTGGACGAGCATCTTCGGTGGCACGGATCTGAGGCTCTTCGCGGCAAGAGGCGAGGTTGGCTCGTCCTCCGGTCCTTCCGACTCTGATGGCGATGGGGTTTCGGACTCGTCAGACCAGTGTCAGAACGTGGCGGGCCCCGGTCCGTCCGGGTGTCCTACCCACCCCCGAACTCTCACGATCTCTTACTCGACCAGGGCCGACGCTTTCAAGGGTGTTCTTTCCGGTGACCCAGCCGCTTGTATCTCGGGCAAGACGGTGACGCTGTGGAAGGTGCACGACGGTCCCGACGCCAAGAAGGGTTCGGATTCGACCGACTCCACAGGTCATTACAAGATTCCTAAAGCGGAGCCGACGGGGAGGTACTACGCCAAGGTGAAGCAGGTCACGATCCCCTCCGCAGGTATTTGCTCCGCGGTGCACTCCAAAACCATCGCGCCATAGAGCGGAGTTGCTGTTAGGCCTTGTTCGCTGCAGGGTCCGCCCGGATACTTACGCGATGGAGAGGAGCTGGGTAAGGAGAACCGGCTCCAAGCCGCAGCGGCGGTCATCCGTGTTCGCCGGCGCGATCGCCCTCGGGCTGGTGCTCGCAAGCTGCACGAGTGGCGAGGAACCACCCAAGACGGATGCCCCGCCGATCCCTCGCGGCGGGACCCTACAGGTGGCGTTCGTCCCCAACCTTCTGGCGGGCCCCCCGCTGAATCTCGATCCCCAACGCGAGTACTTTCCGCCACATGTTGAGATGCTCCGCTGCTGCCTTCTCAGGACACTGCTCTCCTACAACGGCCGTCCGACTGAGGACGGCGGGTCGATCTTGCGGCCGGACCTCGCGGAAGCACTGCCCGACGTCTCCTCCGATGGCCTCACGTGGACCTTTCGGCTCAAGCCGGGACTGAAGTACGCGCCTCCGTTCGACGACGTCGAGATCACGGCTCCGGATGTAACCCGAGCACTTCTTCGCGCCGCTCACGTGTTCTCGGAGGCCGGAGACCCCGCCTTCAACTTGATCGAGGGATTCCCAGATGTCCTGAAAGGCCGCGCTGATTCGATCTCGGGTGTGGAGTCTCCCGACGCTCACACCCTCATCATCAGGTTGACGGAAGCCAGCGGGGGTTTCGGCTACACGATGTCTCTGCCCAGTACCGCGCCTATCCCCCCGGTTCCCCACGGGAGCGCACTCGGGATCGCCGAGGGCCATAAGAGCTACGGCCAATATCTCGTCTCCTCGGGTCCGTACATGATCGAAGGATCTGAGGACCTAGACCCCCGTGCTGCGCCCGGCCAACAGAAACCGGTCGTCGGATTCGTGCCGGGCAAGTCTCTGACTCTCGTTCGGAATCCTTCCTGGACCGCGGCCTCGGATCCGTTGCGCCCGGCCTACGTCGATGAGATGGATATCAAGATCGGCGGAACGCCGGAAACCGCTGCGCGTTCTGTCGTACGAGGCGACAGCGACCTCATCCTCTACACGGCTCCTCCGCCTCAGGTCCCAACGAAGATCCTCGAGCGTTATCAAAACGACCCCGACCTGCGGGACAGGATATTGATAGGGGAGCGCGACCTCGTCAGATATGTGTGGCTCAATCTCGTCGTGCCACCCGTCGACGATGTTCACGTTCGTAAGGCGATCAGCTATGCCATCGACAAAAACCGGCTATTGGATATTCGCGGCGGATCGGTCGTGGGTGAGACCGCCGGTCATCTCGTCCTCGACAGTCTCGAGAACAACCTGCTGTCTAACTACGACCCATACGGCGGCGAAGACGCGCGCGGTGATCTTGATGCCGCTCGTTCGGAGATGGCGAAGTCGCGCTATGACTCGGATGGGGATGGAAGGTGCGACGCCAAGGTTTGTAAAGGACTGAGGGCTCCGATCCTCGCTACTCCGAACATACCCAACCGGCTTTTCGCCGAGACCGTAGCGGCCGACTTGAAGAGGATCGGCATCGGCCTCGACCTCGAGTTTCCTAAGGACTTATTCGGCGAGGTCCTGGATCCGGAGAACAAGATCCCACTCTCGATAAATCCGGGCATCTTGAAGAACTCCCCGAACCCCTCCTCGTTTCTCCACGAGACCTTTTCGAAGAGCGCTCTCGGTTCCTGCTGCAATGGCTCCCTGTTGGGGGCGACCCCGGCACAACTAAAGGGTTGGGGATACGGCAACAAAGCATCTGCGCCGAGCATCGAGGGCAGGCTCGAGGAGTGCTCACAAGAGGTCGGGGAAGCGGCCTTCCGTTGTGCCGCCGCCACCGATCAATTCCTGATGGAAAAGATCGTTCCCTGGGTTCCGCTCGTATTCGAGCGACAGGTGCAGATCATGTCGGACCGAGTGGTGAACGAGTCCTTCGATCAGTTCACCGGGGTTTCGGCCCT
>JAXDJP010000332.1:0-4737 GCA_034665645.1 Actinomycetota bacterium
CGTTCACGTGTCCGTCGGCAGCAAGGGGTGCAGTCGCGACGAAGAAGACATGCTGTTCGCTCATCCACGCGGCCAACGCGTCGTCGATCTTCTCGTAGACGTTTGCCATTACTCCAACCTAACGAACGGCCCCCGGGGGATGGGTTGACGACGAGGCTACGGTCCGGTAAGTTACGCCTACGTAACCGTAGATACTTGACCAAGGAGTCAGAAGATGGCGTCGATCGCCCTCGAAGACCGGCCCGACCTGAACGAGGTTCGGCCCGAAGCACCGCCCATACCCGGCGTGAAGATCCTGGAGCCGCGCGAAGCGACCTTCCAGCGGAGGCTGGTTCTCGTCGTGACGATCCAGCCGTTCCTCGGCTTCATCGCGGCCGTGTGGACGCTGTGGGGCACCGGCCTCAGCATGGTCAACGCCGCGATCTTCCTTTTCTTCTATGTGGGCACGGGGCTCGGCATCACCGTCGGCTTCCACCGCCTGTTCACGCATCAGAGTTTCGAGACATCGCCTCGCGTGCGGAACGCGTTCGCGATCGCCGGCTCGATGGCGATCCAAGGTCCGGTTATCCGTTGGGTAGCCGACCATCGCAGGCACCACGCGTTCTCGGACCAGCCGGGCGACCCGCACTCCCCGCACCTCGATGAGGGGCCTGGGATCAAGGGTGTCCTCAAGGGACTATGGCACGCACATCTCGGCTGGTTCTGGGATGACGAGCAGACCTCCGCGAAGCGTTGGGCGCCGGACATGGTCAAGGAGCCGGCGATGCGGAAGATCGACCGCTTGTTCCCTCTCTGGGCAGGGATCTCGTTCGCAGCGCCGCCGCTCATCGGGCTCGCCATAACAGGCACATTGCATGGTGCGCTAACGGCGTTCCTATGGGGAAGCCTCGCTCGCATCTTCATGCTTCATCACGTGACGTGGAGCATCAACTCGATCTGTCACTTCTACGGCGAAAGGCCCTTCAAGACGACCGACTTCAGCACTAACAACTGGATGCTCTCGATCGTCTCGTTCGGCGAGTCGTGGCACAACAATCACCACGCGTTCCCAAGCTCCGCCATCCACGGCGTCGGCCGCGGTCAGATCGACATGACCGGAGGAACGATCAAGCTCCTGCAGAAACTCCACCTCGCACGCGACATAAAGGTCGTCTCCGAGAAGCAGCTCGCCGCGAAACAAAGCTAGTCTGCCCCGAGGTGGAGCAGCGCTAGTGGCAGAAGCTGCAGGTCGGGTCCGCATGACGGGCCAGGAAAGGCGCGCGCAACTGCTCGACGTCGGCCGCTCTGTATTCGCCGAACGCGGCTTCGAAGCTGCCTCGGTCGAGGACATCGCGACTCGCGCCAAGATCACGAAACCGATCGTTTACGAGCACTTCAGCGGTAAGGAGGGCCTCTACGCGGTCATCGTCGACCGCGAGGTCCAAGCGCTACTGCAGAGGATCACCGAGTCACTGGTTGGAACGCACCCGCGCGCCCTTCTAGAGCAAGCCGCGGTCGCGTTCCTTACCTACATCGAAGAAGAGCCGGAGGGATTCCGGATCCTGGTACGCGACTCCCCCGTTACGAGCGCCACGGGGACGCTCGCCAGCGTCATCGGCGACATCGCCATGCAGGTCGAGTACATCCTGCGCGACGAATTCAAGGAACGAGGCTTCGACACGAAGCTCTCGCCGCTCTATTCGCAAGCTCTCGTCGGGATGGTCGCACTCGTCGGACAGTGGTGGCTGGACGCCGACCGTCCCAAGAGAGAGGTCGTTGCGGCCCACCTCGTCAACCTCGCGTGGAACGGTTTACGCGGCCTCGAGACGAAACCCACTTTGCGCCCGGCATCTTCCTGACGAGGTAGAACACGAGGCATGTCCTCGTGGCGCACCGTGCGCGGTCCCCTGACCTTGGCGGTCACGTACGCGCTCACACTTCTCTTGTGGGGCGCGGCCCGACCCCTCCAGGTTTGGTTCGCCGATACTCGAACGACGCTGGACGCTCTGGGTGTCGCATGCGGTCTGACCGGAGCGACCGCCTTCGCGGCGAACGTCATCCTGGGAGGGCGTATCCCGATCCTCGATCGTTGGTTCGGGGGCCTTGAGGCGATGTACCGGACGCATCGCGCCAACGGCAAGATCGCTTACACCCTGATCCTGCTGCACGTCGCTCTCATCGTCGCCGGCAACGCGACTATGTCTACGTCGGCGGCTCTCGGGCTCTTCAGCCCGTCTGCAGGGAAAGTCGTGTGGTTCGGGATCGTGGCGTTCGTCGGTATGACGCTGGCGATCGGAGCGACCCTCTACCTGCGTTTGTCGCACGAGGTCTTCGTCTACGTGCAGCGGACGTTCGGCATCATCTTCGGGATCGCGGCCTTTCACGTGTTGTTGACGATGGGAGCGAAAGCATCGTCACGTCCGCTGACGATCTACCTCTGGTTGCTGACGGCGTTGGCTCTCGCGGCCTTCTTCTATCGCTCTCTCCTGGGCGACGTACTCGTCAGACGACATGAGTACATCGTCACGACGGCTCGCGAGCTCGACCCTCACGTCATGGAGATCTCGATGCGACCCGTGAGGGAACACATCTCGCGCAAACCGGGACAGTTCATCTTTGCGACGTTCTACTCGGATGAGTTCGAAGCACAGTTCCATCCCGTTAGCGTCTCGCCCGACCGCCGGCATCCATCCGCGACGATCGTGTTGCGACCCGGCGACGTGAGGAACCAGTTCCACCCGTTCTCTCTGACTTCCGCTCCCGACGACCCAGAACTCAAGCTCGCCGTCAAAGCCGTAGGGAGTTTCACGAGGGCTCTGCACCGGCTGAAGCCCGGCGCCATCGCGAGGATCGAGGGCCCCTACGGCGAGTTCTCGCATCTCAACATGCCACCAGGAGAACAGGTGTGGATCGCGGGCGGGATCGGCATCACACCCTTCCTCAGCATGGCGCGCTCGCTCGAGGACGACCGCTACCGCGTCCACCTCTTCTACGGGGTCAAGAACAGGGCCGAGGCGTACTTCTGGGACGACCTACGAGAGATCTCGGCCCGAGTGCCATCTTTCGAAGCGACGCTGGTTCCCGAGGATGAGGAGGGGTTCATCACGGCAGCTCGCGTCGTGGGAACCGACGCGGCTTCTACCGACTTCCTCATCTGCGGCCCGCCGGCGATGGTCGAGGCCCTCAGCCGGGGGCTCCTTGGCGCCGGTGTGCCCGATGCCCGGGTACACGGTGAACGGTTCGGATTCGGCCCCCGCAGTTCTTAGCTAACCGGCCCTAGCGGTAGGTCGATGACGTCACCTTCGGCCGCCGCGGAGACCGGCGGGACGTGTCCCCGATAACTCGCGACGATCTCGTCAAGTTGGTCGTCGGTTCGGGTCGGGTCATGATGGAACAGGAGAACGTGCTTCGCGTTGCAGGTCTCTGCAAGCTCGACCGCGTAGTCGATCGCCGAGTGCCCTAAGAACGATCGGGAAGGGAACTCAGAGGCCGTGTGCTGGGAGTCGTGGATCAACAGATCGACGTCGTCGCAGATCTTGCGAGCTGCGGCGTGGAAGTCACCTTGCCCATGAGGCCCCTCGGCATGGGACACGGGACCGTGGTCCGAGAGGTACGCGAAGGAGCCCGTGTCGTCCGAGATGCGGTATCCGAACGCGCGGCCCCCTTTATGCGGGATCTCGTCCGCGACGATCTCGAAACCCTCGATCTGGTGAACGCCCGGGTCGATGCCGTCCCACTTCCACTCGCCGCGCAGCCGGTCGGGACCGATCGGGAAGTGTGGAGGCGACATGAAGCGAGCGAAGACCGCCTCGGCGTCGCCTTGCTCGGGGATGAGCGCGTGAACCCTCGCGTCATCGTTGTCCCCAGCGGAGAAGAAAGGTAGTCCCTGGGTGTGGTCCCAATGGAGGTGGCCGAACAGGAGCGTCCCTCGGAACGGACGTCCGTCGAACAACTCCGTGGCGCGGCGGATGCCGGTCCCTGCATCGAGGATGAGTTCGGGGTCCTTACCGTCATGCGCAACGGCGACACATGACGTGTGCCCTCCGTAACGCACGAAGTCGGGGCCGGGCGCGGGCGTAGACCCGCGCGACCCGCAGATGACGATCCTCATGGGCCGAAGATCAACTCCTCGATGTTTTTGATTGTGGAATGGTAGACGAGAGGAGTTGGAGAGACCTACTCGGGAGTCGTCGCGTCGGAGTTGTCGACGATCTTCGGATCCAGATGATGCCGGAAAGCGATGCTGATCCTGGGGCCCGCCTTCGCAACTTTGGGGACACTGTGCTCCCAGGTTCTCTGCGACAGACCGCCGGTCACCAACAGCGCCCCACTGCCCAGCGAGAACGCTTTCGAGCTCCCGCCGCCCTTCGGACGCATCAGGAACCGACGCGGCTCCCCGACGGATACCAGCACGACGATGGGCTTCTCGATCTCCTTCGTGATGCGGTCGCCGTGCCACGCCACACTGTCCCGTCCGTCGCGGTAGAGGTTGAAGCCGACCGAGTCGAACTCGATCTCGTACCTCTCCCCCAGCAGTTTTCTCATCGTCTCCAGGCTGGGTGGCTCCAGAGGGTCGCCCGAGGAAGCTCGCCACAGCGACGTGAGGCGCGGCTCCTGAACGGTGCGGTCGTACATCTTGCGGGAACGCTGGCCCCAGGTGAGGGAGCCGACGAGATGTTCGAACAGCGCGTCCGCACCCGAGACCCACGCCGGCACGTAGTCGACCCACGATTCGGGGTCGAGTTGCACGCGCTCGAG
>JAXDJP010000333.1:0-5550 GCA_034665645.1 Actinomycetota bacterium
GATAACGAGGTCGATGTTTTCGTAGCGCGAACGAACGCCGGGATAGGACTTGCAAGGCCGCAGGCACATGTAGAGGTCGAGCTCCTTGCGGAGTGCAACGTTGACGCTCCGGAAGCCCGTGCCGACCGGCGTTGTGATCGGTCCTTTGATAGCGACCTTGTTCTTCCGGATCGACTCGAGTACCTGATCCGGCAGAGGCGTGCCGTACTCCTCCATCACGTCGGTACCGGCATGCTGCACGTCCCAATCGAACTTGACGCCGGTTCCTTCGAGGACGCGCCTGGTCGCCTCCGAGATCTCCGGCCCCGTCCCGTCGCCGGGTATGAGGGTCACGCGATGAACTTTTTGTGACATTGAGATCGCTCCTAGATGGACGGTCGGTTGGGTCGAAAAAGCACTTAAACCTACCTGATAGCCTTGGGTCTCACTCAGGAAACGCCGGGTGGAGACACCCATGTTCAGAAGGCCGAGGATGATGCATGGCAGGTAAAACGGGCAAAGGCATGGAGGGCGTCGTTGCCGCCGAGACCGCGATCAGCGACATCGACGGCAAAGAAGGACGGCTCCTCTACGTCGGATACGACATCCACGATCTCGCTCCGAATGCGACCTTCGAAGAGACCACTTACCTCCTCCATCACCTCGAACTCCCGACCGAAAAACAGCTGGACGAGATACGCGATCAGCTAGCGCGCGAGCGCGAGCCCAACGAGTTCGTGCAGGAGTTGCTTCCGACGCTTGCAGCGAACACCGCCCCGATGTCTTTCCTGAGGACCGCGGTTTCAGCTTCCTCGGCAAAGGATCCCGACGGCTGGGATACCTCCGAGGAAGCGAACTACCGCAAGGCCATCCGCCTGGTCGCGGTGTTTCCGACACTAGTGGCGTACTACGACCGGTTACGCAAGGACAAAGAGCTCGTCCCACCGGATCGGAGTTTGTCCCAGGCCGCCAACTTCCTGTGGATGCTCAAAGGCGAGAAAGCGGACGAAGACACCGCTCGCATCTTCGACATGTGTCTCACGCTGCATGCCGACCACACCATGAACGCGTCGACGTTCGCAGCGCGCGTCTGCGCCGCGACTCTTTCGGATATCCATTCGGCCATCACGGCGGGGATCGCGGCGCTCAAGGGGCCGCTCCACGGCGGAGCGAACGAGGCCGTGATGCGCATGATCAAGGAGATCGGAGACGCGACAAAAGCCCGCGACTACATCACCGGCAAGTTGCAGCGCAAGGAAAAGGTCATGGGCTTCGGACACCGCGTCTACAAGACCGAGGACCCTCGCGCTACGCACCTTCGCCGGATGGCGAAAGAGCTCGCAGAGAAGACCGGCGATGGCCACAACTACGAGATTTCCGAAGTCATCGAGAAAACGGTTATGGACGAGAAGGGCCTGTACCCCAACGTCGACTTCTACGCGGCTTCGGTGTACGGATACCTCCAGATCCCGACCGACCTCTTCACGCCGATCTTCGCCTGCAGCCGTGTGGCCGGCTGGACGGCCCACGTTAGAGAGCAGTACGCGGATAACCGTCTGATAAGGCCGGACCACGAGTACGTCGGCCCCGCCCCTCGGTCCTGGCTGTCGCTGGCCGATCGTTAGACGGGTCCTTCGGTCGGGCATCCCGACCTAGGTAGACACCCCACGGTCACGTTTTCGCCGGCAGGGGGTAGGGAAACGTCGTAACGCCAGGCCCCGATCCTCGTTAGAAGGAAAAAGGTGGAGACCCGAGACCTCAAGCGCGTGGTTCAGAAGGCCACCAAGGGGGACGAAGGGGCGGCAGCCACCCTTTTTGATCTGTATTACCCGCGGGTGTACCGGTACGCGCTGGTGAAGCTCCGCCACCAGGCGGATGCAGAGGACGTGGCGGCCGAGACGTTCGCAAAGGTGTTGCGGGAGTTGAAGAGGTTCAAGTGGCAGGGCGGAGGCTTCGAGGCATGGCTCTTTCGCATCGCGTCGAACGTAGTCGTCGATCAGCAACGCCGCTCGAGCCGCGAAAGGGTCGTCGACACCGGCGTTGAGCCGGCTCGAGGGCCCGACGACGAGACCCCGGAGCAGATAGCGGTTGATCGAGAAAGGGCGAAGCGGTTGGGCGCGATGGTCGAGCAACTGTCGGATGACCAGCGTGACGTCATCGCGCTCCGCTTCGGAGCGGGCCTTACCTCCCAGGAGACCGCGCGGGTGATGGATCGCAAGCCGAACGCTATCCGCCAACTGCAGTTCCGAGCTCTGGCAACTCTCCGGGATCGCACGGACGAATCGGAAAGGCTTTCGTGAGGAACGCTCCGGAAGACGCTCTCGATCGGGTCCTCAGCGGCGGCGACGACGCGGATCCCTTAGTCAACGATCTCGCAGTCGTTGCCGGCGACCTGAAAGCGATGATCAACGAACACGGCTCACCATCCGGTTCCCACGAGCGCGTCGTGTTCGTACAGGGGATGGGGGCCCAGGGCCATTCGCCGTCGCCATGGCGATTCGTGGGCCCGGCGGCCGTGGTCGTGTCGCTACTCGCACTCCTCGGCTTCGTCAGTCACAGCGCGATACCCGGACAGGCCCTTTATCCCGTCCGGAGAATCATGAGCTCGATAGGCCTCGCAGAAAGCCCACTGCACGAAGCCGACCGCCGTATCGGGTCCGTTGAGGCGGCCGTGCAGACCGCAGAGGAAGTCGAGGCGGACTGGCCGTCCGAAGCCGACGATCTGGCCGTTCGGGGCATCACCGGCCTCAGCCTCGCTCGAGAACTACTCGAAGACGTCGGCTCGCCCCAGGCGAGCACGCGTCTCGAACAGATCGAAGGGCTCGAGGCGAGAGCCAAGGGCGTGATCGTTCGCGTGAATCCCGACGTCGGCGATAAGGAAGAAAAGAAGATCAAAGCGAAGAAACACACGGGAGCGAAATCGTCGGACAAGAAAAACGGCTCCGAAGACGCGAACAAGGATGCCCAGAAGGGTTCCGGTAACGGGGCAGGCGATCCCGAGGCATCTGGTAACGAACCCGACGCGACACCTAACGAGGGCCAACACGACGAGGGACCGGATGGCAACGGCCAGGGCGTCGACGTTCAAGGCGACCAACCGGGTGCGAACGTGCAAGGCAACAACGTCAACGACGACACTTCACGGCGCAGTGGCAGCTCCGGGGGAGATCAGCGGGACGGCTCCGTCCACGACCGCAGGCAACGGAGCGATAGCGAGGGGCAGGGAGCCGTTCGCCGCGTGCTTCAGAAGGTTCTGAGAAAGAAAGGGCCGGACAAGAACTAGAGACCGTGAGCCCGGGTCGCCAGGGCCACGGTGTTCATGAGCAGCATGGCGATCGTCATAGGCCCGACCCCCCCAGGGACCGGCGTTATGGCCGAGGCGACCTCTTTCGCGGCATCGAAATCAACGTCTCCCACGAGCCCGCTATCGGTGCGATTGATGCCCACGTCGATCACGACGGCCCCCGGCTTGATCATCGGGCCGGTGATCGAGTGAGGGCTCCCGACCGCAGCGACCAGGATGTCCGCCCTGCGAGTGTGTTCCACGAGGTCTCTGGTACCGGTGTGGCATACCGTCACGGTCGCATTCGCGGCGGGCCCTTTTTGCATGAAGAGAGCGGCAAGCGGTTTACCGACGATGTTCGATCGGCCGACGATCACCACTTCTGCTCCGTTCGTCTCCACGTTTGAGCGCAACAGCAACTCTTGGATGCCGGCGGGCGTGGCCGGCGCGACGAGGCGATCCCCGATCAGCAAACGTCCCAGGTTGCACGGGTGGAATCCGTCCGCGTCCTTCAGCGGCGGAACCGCATCGAGAATCACTTGTTCGTCGATGTGACTTGGGAGGGGAAGCTGCACCAAGATGCCGTGCACGCGCTCGTCTTCAGAGAGGCGAGCTAGGAGTTCCAGTAATTCGTCTTGAGGTGTGCTGGCGGGGAGGTCGTTGTCCCACGAGTTGATCCCTACCTCCGCGCACGCCTTGCGCTTCCCTGCGACGTAGACCTTGGACGCCGGGTCGTCGCCGACCACAACCGTCGCGAGACCCGGAACGACGTTCTCGTTCGCCAAGTCCTTCGTCTTGACCGCAACTTCCGCGCGTACCTCGGCCGCTATCGCTTTGCCGTCGATGATCTTCGCCGTCATGAAAGGTCCCTTTCCTAGCCCGGTCGCATCTTAGGCCAGGGCACTTAGGCTTTCTGCATGAGCGAAACCGCCCGGACCGAGTCACGCATCGGGATCTTCCGACCGCTAAAAGCGCGCGATTTCGCGTTGCTGTGGGGCGGCATGACGATCTCGCTCCTGGGCGACGGCATCTACCTCGTAGCGATCGCGTTCCAGGTGTACAAGCTCTCGAACAGCCCCTCGGCGCTCTCGATCGTGTTCTTCGCGTGGACGGCTCCGATGGTGTTCTTCTTCCTCGTATCCGGCGTTATGACCGATCGTTTCGACAGAAGAGTGATGATGATCGGAGCCGACGTGATCCGCGGAGTTTCCGTCGGTGTCATGGGGGCGCTTTCCGTGACGGGCCACCTCACCTTGATCGACATGTATGTGCTGGTTGCCGTCTACGGGGTGGGAGACGCGTTCTTCATGCCTGCCTTCACGGCCATCGTCCCGGACATCGTGCCTACGCATCTGCTCACCGAGGCGAATTCGCTCGACCAGTTCGTGCGCCCGTTGACGATGCGATTCATCGGCCCCGCCTTAGGAGGCGTGCTGGTCGCCACCGTTCAACCGGGCGGGGCTTTCATCGTCAACGCCTGCAGTTTCGGGATCTCCGCTCTGGCGGTTGCACTCATGCGGCCGCAGACGATCGTTCGAGAGGCATCCGAGCAAGCGTCGGTGTTACGCGAGGTGAAAGAAGGCTTCACGTTCGTGCGGCGTCACGTGTGGCTGTGGGGGACGCTGCTGTCCGCGTCGGTCGGATTGTTGTTTTTCATCGGGCCCCTGGAAGTGCTGATCCCATTCGTCGTGAAGAACGATCTCGGAGGGAGCGCAGGTGATTACGGCCTCATCCTGTCGTGCGGCGGGATCGGTGCGTTGATCATGTCGTTCCTAATGGGTCAGCGGGGCCTCCCCCGCCGGCACATCAAGTTCATGTACCTCTCGTGGGCGGCCGGGGTGCTCCTCATCGGGAGTTTCGCGCTGGTGACCGAGGTGTGGCAGGCGATGGTCGCCAGCCTCTTGATGTCGTCCCTCTTCACGGCGGGAATGATCGTGTGGGGAACCCTGATGCACAGGCTCGTGCCCAAGGAGTTGCTCGGCAGAGTCTCGAGCCTCGACTGGCTCGTTTCCACAGCTCTCGTCCCGCTTTCGTTCGTCTTGACGGGGCCGGCAGCAAAGGCTTTCGGCGTCGACCAAACTCTGATCGGAGCAGGGGTCATGGGCGCACTCCTGACCGTCGTGTTCTTGATGCTGCCGGGGATGCACACGACCGAATCTGACGGAACCATGCAAGATGTCAAAGCGCTCGAGGGCGAGAGAGCGTTGGTGGGCAGCTAGATCCCTGGGACTTGTCCCGAAACTACGCACTAATACCTATGGGCCGAGGGGGTGTTCGACCCGTAACGT
>JAXDJP010000334.1:0-3987 GCA_034665645.1 Actinomycetota bacterium
AGGGCGCAGACGCGTACTCGTCGTCGCTCACGGGCTCGCCCCAAGCAACGGGATTCCCGCTCTCGTCGGCAAGCTGGATCGCTACGTGAGTCATGAAGTGCTTAGCGGTTGCGCCGTGCCAATGGTCCTCGTTGGGCGAGAAGAACACCCGGTCGCCTGCGCGAATCACTTCGACAGGCTCACCCCGTCGCTGACACAAGCCGACGCCTTCGGTGACATAGAGCGTCTGACCGAATGGGTGGGTATGCCAGGCAGTTCGCGCTCCCGGCGTGAATCGCACCGCGGCAGCTCCCACGCGTGACTGCTCCGATGGTGTTGCAATCGGGTCTATGTGAACGGTGCCCGTGAACCAATCGCCCGGACCGACGGCCGTCTCCAATGTTCCATTGCGCGTTATCTGCATGCGGCTTCCCTTCGTCTAGTTCGGGTCGAGCAGCGTCTTGATGGCCGTGCGCTCGTCCATGGCTCGATAGCCTTCTGCGGCCTCTTCCAGCGGGAGCGTGAGGTCGAAGACCTTCCCGGGTTCGATGGCGCCGGCGGTGATGAGCTTTATGTGCTCGGGCAGGAATCGCCGAACCGGTGCCGGGCCGCCATGAAGATGCACGTGGGAGTTGAACATCTCGTCGCCCGGCAGCGTCACGTCGTGGGTGACCCCGACGAAGCCGACGTGGCCGCCCGCTCTGGTGGACCGGATCGCCTGCATCATCGACTCTTGGGTGCCGACTGCTTCGATGACGGAATGAGCGCCGAGCCCGCCCGTCATGTCCTTCACGCGAGCGACCCCCTCGTCGCCGCGTTCCTCGACTATGTCCGTTGCGCCGAACTCGGTGGCTAGCTTCTGCCGCGATTCGTGCCGGCTCATGATGATGATCCGCTCGGCCCCGAGCTGCTTGGCGGAGAGCACGCCGAGGAGTCCTACTGCGCCATCGCCAACCACCGCGACGGTCTTGCCGGGCCCGACCTCCGCGGCGACGGCCGCGAACCAGCCCGTTCCAAGTACGTCGGACGCCGCGAGAAAACTCCGTACGAGCTCAGCTGAAGGAACCTCCGGCGTGGCGACGAGTGTGCCGTCGGCGAGCGGGATGCGCGCGTACTGAGCTTGCGTTCCGATCGCTCCGATGGGCTGGCGGTGGATGCAGGAGCTCTGGTAACCGGCTTGGCAGATCTCGCAGGTGTTGTCGGAGGCGAAGAAGGACCCGATCACGAACTGGCCCGGCCGGATGATGCCGACGTCGTTGCCGACCTCTTCGACGACCCCGACGTACTCGTGGCCCATCGGGACGGGGTTCTCGTAGGTGTCCACGCCGCGATACGGCCACAGGTCAGAGCCGCAGATGCACGTCGCCGATAGCCGGATGATGGCGTCGGTAGGTTCGACGATCGACGGTTCCGGGACGTTCTCGACCCGCACGTCGCCTGGCCCGTGAAGGATGGTTGCGAGCATCAGCTTCCTCTCTCCTTACTTCTCTCTTCTGCGTACGTAGTCACCATGCCCGCCAAGCTTTATATGAATCGCCACCGGCGATCGAGATGCCGGCCGCCTGAGCGTGCCGTCGGAACTTAACGCGGCATCGTTACCATCGAGCATCATGACTACGACGGAGATGGCTCCAGTGCTCGTCACCGGAGCGACCGGGCGGATTGGGAGCCTCGTCATCGACATACTGGTTGACGTGGGCGTGCCGGTTCGGGCGCTGATCCATCGCTCCGACCCGCCCGCGACGCTCCCGGAAAACGTCGAAGTCGTCACGGGCGACCTGACCGAGCCGGGGTCGCTCGAGAGGGCCGTTCGCGACGTAGGTTCCGTTTTCCTCGTCTGGACAGCACCGGGGACGACGGCTTCACCGGTCATCGAGCTTCTGGCAACCCATGCGCAGCGAGTCGTGTTTCTCTCTGCGCCGCACCAAACTCCGCACCCTTTCTTCCAGCAACCGAACCCGATGGCAGTGCTGTACGCCGAGATCGAGCGTCTCCTCGCGGCCACGGGGCTCGAGTCGACCATCATCCGGCCGGGGATGTTCTCGTCTAACGCGTTGTTCTGGTGGGGGCCCGCGATCCGCGCGGGGGACGTCGTGCGGTGGCCCTACGGCGCAGCCGAAACGGCGCCCGTCGACGAACGAGACGTGGCAGCCGTCTCCGCCCGAGCCCTCTATGAAGACGGACATGCCGGAGGAGACTACGTACTCACGGGCCCCCAGGCCCTAAGTCAGGAAGCGCAGGTCAACATCATCGGTGACGTGCTCGGTCGTCGGATCAGATTCGAGGAGCTGTCGCCGGACGAGTTCCGTGTCCAAACAGAGGGAGCCTGGCCGAGCTCGGTCGTCGACATGCTGCTCGCCGCGTGGGGCGCCACGATCGGACACCCGGCTTATATGACCTCTACCGTTGACGAGGTCCTCGGATCGTCACCGCGGTCCTTTCGCGACTGGGTCGCCGATAATGAGGCCTCGTTTACGGAAGTTCCATCCCCATCGAGTTGACCGATTAGTTCGGTCCGGTCGGGGAGTCGGAATCGATATCAAGGACCGGCCCAAAGTCACAAGGAGGCTGCGATGCAAAAGATCACCCCACACCTGTGGTTCGACAAGGAAGCTGTGGAGGCGGCTCGGTTCTACGCGGCCACGTTCCCAGACTCGAAGGTCATCGACGTCTCCACCATCACAGACACGCCGTCGGGGGACTGCGACATCGTTTTCTTCGAGCTGCTCGGCCAGCCCTTCAAGGCGATCAGCGCCGGGCCGCTCTTCAGTTTCACTCCGGCGATCTCGTTCCTTGTGCGCTGCGCGACGGCGGAAGAGGTCGATGGCTTGTGGGAGCGCCTATCGGAGGGAGGCACGCCTTTGATGCCTCTCGACTCCTATCCGTTCAGCGATCGTTACGGATGGACCAACGATCGCTACGGCGTCTCGTGGCAAGTGATGCTCGACGTCAGAGGAGAGATCGCGCAGGCGATCGTGCCCACGCTGATGTTCGTGGGCGATGTGTGCGGCAGAGCGGAGGAAGCGGCCACTCACTACACATCCGTTTTTCCCGGATCGAGGGTCGATCACGTCCAGCGTTACGGCGAAGGCGAAGAGCCCGAACAGCCCGGGACCATCAGACATCTCTACTTCGCTCTAGACACGTACAAGTTCGCTGCGATGGACAGCGCTCGCGATCATCGATTCGGGTTCAACGAGGCCATTTCTTTCATCGTTGGATGCGATACCCAGGATGAGATCGACCACTTCTGGGACAAGTTGTCGGCGGTTCCCGAATCCGAGCAGTGCGGCTGGCTCAAAGACAAGTTCGGCGTCTCGTGGCAAGTAGTACCCAACCAGCTGGACGAGTTCTTGAGCCGAGGCACAGAGGCACAGGTCGGTCGCGTGACCCAGGCGTTTCTTCAGATGAAGAAGTTCGACATCGCCGAGCTGGAAAAGGCGTACGAAGGGGTGGGGCAAGAAAAAAGCTCTACGGTCTGAGCGTCGCCCTGCCTTACTTGACCTCGAGGGTGGACTTCATTCCAAGCTTGAAGTGTGGCTTGCCGGTGTCGCGGTCCGGGAGGAAACAGGTGAGTTGATAAGTCCCTGCGTCTAGTTCGAAAGTCGTCCACAGACTTCCACCCGGTGGCGGAGCGAAGCTGAACGCCACTTCCTCGCCGTTCTCTCCGGTGCCCGTGGCGACGGAAACCTCGTGGTCCTGTTCTCCGGCGTTTGTGATCTTGACGGTTGCCGACCCCGCCTGCGCGCCCTCGGACTTGAAATAGAAGTCGCCGGCCTCGATCTCGTAGTCCGCATCGGGCTCGGCGACCGCGTCGCCGGTCGCGGGCGTGATCTCGAATACCGCGAACGGCGGCGGTCCCTTCACTTCGGGATCTATGACGATGTATGTGCCCTCCGGGAAATCGATCGTCAGCTCGCGCGTCTCGCCATCCGATACGCGCCCGAAATTCTTTCCCTCACCGGGAAAGCTGCCTGCGAGCGTGATCATCTCCGGCGTCAGACCGGC